>NZ_JAYGHD010000093.1:0-15700 GCF_034932245.1 Nostoc sp. UHCC 0251 | reverse complement strand
GACGTAGCAGTGCTACGTCTCTACATCCAGATTCATACTTTAATTCAGCAACGCCAATGACCTTTATAGTTTTTCTTCAGTAGTACCCTCAAGGCGAGCAACGCGATTTGGTGAGTGGTGAGAAAGGATGCGATCGCAGATGAGGACATTGAATCAGAGCAAACCCAAGGTTAGAACTTTAACCTAAAAATTGAGTTAGTTGAGCTTGGTCAAACCCCAGAACAAGCCCAAAAGCTGGGAAAGGAAACTACTACTTTGAATTGGGTATAAGCCGTATAGTCTATAGCTTTAAGGTAACTTCTCTAGATTTTACAATATAAGTAAGACATAAAAATAACGCTTCAATTATATGAAAATACTCTCATCAGAACTAGTCCATTTAGGATTTGGCAAATATGTGCGTTCTGATCAAGTAACAGCAGTTATACCAATAGAAGAGGAACGAGGCCCTGGGCGACGAACCTTTGTTCACATTCAAGGGCAAAGCGATCCAATTATCGCCTCTCGCGCTGAAGATACCATCGTGCGTGATTTAGTACAGGAGCCACGCGAGGTTACTCAAGCCCGTCAGCAGCAAGAAATTCTTCAAGATTTATTGGTAAATCTAGGTAATGTTAATTCGACTGTGCGACGAATTAGCCGTGATGAAGGTACTTTGGATCTTGATTTGTTAGAACGACGAATTAAGCAAGTCCTGGAAAATTAATTGCAGAAATCAGCAAATTAAATAACGGAGAAAGATATTGCTGAATACCACTACAGACCAAGTTTCAGTATCAGATACACAAATAAGATCACCAAGGTTGTGGATACCTGAACGGGTACTGTTTACACCTGCTGCCCTAGATGAGGATTGGGGGCAGCAGATTCTTAAACGTGTGCAGTCAATCAACTTACCAATAGAAGAGTTATCACAGAACCGCCTGAAGGGACTACGCGGTGAGTCTAAGCGGGATACTTACAACATCGCCAAGCGTACTTTAGCGGTGGTTGCTGCACCACCCAGTTCTTTTAAACTGAGTCCGATCCCACCTTCTGCGGATTGGCAGTTTCACCTTGCCGAGGGTTGTCCGGCTCACTGTCAATACTGCTACCTAGCTGGTAGCTTGTCGGGGCCACCTGTCATCCGCGTTTTTGCTAACTTACCGCAGATATTAGAGAACTTAGCTAACTACGAGCAACAGGGGAAAACCACCAGTTTTGAAGTTAGCTGTTACACTGACCCATTGGGTATTGAGCATTTAACTGGAAGTCTTGCTGAATGTATCCGTTACTTTGGCACTCGTCCCAATGCACATTTACGTTGGGTATCGAAGTTTGATGCTGTGGATGGATTACTCGATTTACCACACAATGGGCATACTCGCTGTCGGATGAGCGTTAATGCTGCACCGATTTCTGGCAAATTTGAAGGTGGCACAGCATCCGTAGCATCCAGACTTAATGCGTTGCGACGGTTGGCGCTACCACAAGAGCGTGGCGGTGGCGGTTATCCAGTAGGCTTGGTGATCGCGCCAATTATGCTGGTAGACGATTGGCAAATGCACTATAGTCGTTTGTTTGAGCAGATAAACGAAGCACTGGATTTTGACTGTAACCTTACCTTTGAGTTAATCTCGCATCGATTCACACCTGGGTCAAAAGAAGTGTTACAAACTTGGTATCCGCAATCAAAATTAGAAATGGATGAGGCAAAACGCAGTGTCAAGCGTAATAAGTTTGGCGGGACGAAGTACGTTTACGAGAAAGACACAATGAAGGCGTTGCGTAGCTTTTTTGAGAGTGAGATTAGTAGGCGCTTTCCAAATGCTGAAATTCTTTATTGGACTTAGAAGATCACTTCGCTCAAATACAATTTGAGCAAATTAATTATTGGGTAAGAGAGCGATTGATATATTTGCGATCGCTCTCTTTTCATGTTGCTCAAAAGCTGGTGCGTTAGTTAGGCTAAAGCCGTAACACACCCTACTAGCGTGTCTACTGCACCAAGCGATCTGCTGCAAGTCAAGCTATTATAAGTTCGATTTGCCCGATGCCTCGGTTGGGCTACGCACAAAGCGGGATAATTTGGGCAGATTACAGGTGGCGTTATACATTAATAAGTGTATCTGCAATACCGGACTTGTTCTGGCTTAGTCTCAATAGCAAAGGTTTGGAGATGTTTACTTTATCAGAAACTTCTATCCTGGCGGCAATCCTACTGGTAGCTTTAGGCATTTTGGGCTGGGGCTTTTATCGCGCCAGACCTTTTGGTAAACTGGGAATCTTAGCCTGGTTACAGTCGGTGGTGTTGATGACTCCCTGGCTCTTGTTTTTTGGATTGTTTGCCGCAGGGATTTACATCAATATAGCGGGTATATTGTTCTTAGTAGTGACTTCCGCCGGATTGTACGTCTACTTGGGCAGACAGTTACGTGCAGCTGGGCAAGATGCCATCCTCAAGCAACGCGCCACAGAAAGACTCGCTGCGGCTTCCTCACTTGAAGCAAATTCCCCACAACCAAAAGTAGCAGAACTGAAACCGGAGATCCCACCGATACCAGAAGAAGACTTGAATGCAGTTAAAGGTATTTTCGGTATCGATACTTTTTTTGCTACAGAAACGATCGCTTACCAAGATGGAGCCATTTTCAAAGGCAATTTGCGGGGAGAACCAGAAGAGACTCACAACCGTCTAACTGCAAGTTTGCAGCAACGTCTTGGTGATCAATATCGCCTGTTTTTAGTGGAAAATACAGACGGCAAACCAGTGGTAATTGTCCTGCCGAGCCGCAATGATCCCAAGCCGATGTTGCGATCGCAAAAAGCTTTTGCAGGTATTCTGTTGATAGCGACCATTGCCACAAGTTTAGAAGCTGCGGGATTATTGCTGAATTTTGATTTCTTTGGCAATCCTGGGCGGTTTCAAGAAGCTTTGCCCATAGGCGCTGGGATATTTGCGATTTTACTAGCTCACGAAATCGGTCATTGGTTACTTGCTCGGCGTCACCAAATCCGCCTTAGCTGGCCTTTCTTTCTGCCGGCTGTGCAAATTGGCTCCTTTGGTGCAATTACCCGCTTTGAATCTCTGTTGCCCAACCGCAAGGTATTATTTGATATCGCTTTAGCAGGGCCAGCCGCAGGTGGTATCGTTTCTTTGTTAATGCTGGTGACGGGCTTGGTGCTTTCTCACCCAGGTAGTTTATTTCAATTACCAAATCAGTTTTTCCAAGGGTCGATTTTGGTGGGAAGTTTGGCGCGAGTTGTCCTTGGTTCGGCCTTGCAGTCGTCGTTGGTAAGTGTTCATCCCTTAGTGATAATTGGTTGGCTGGGGTTAGTAATTAACGCTTTGAACTTAATGCCCGCAGGACAACTCGATGGTGGGCGCATTGTTCAAGCGATTTATGGACGCAAAACCGCAGGACGAGCAACGATCGCAACTTTAATTTTACTGGCGTTAGTGTCTCTCGGTAATTCTCTTGCCATGTACTGGGCGATCGTGATTTTCTTCTTGCAACGGGATCAAGAACGCCCCAGCTTGAATGAAGTCACTGAACCCGATGATGCTAGAGCTGCTTTGGGGCTTTTAGCTCTATTCTTGATGATTACCACGCTTCTACCCCTTACTCCTGGCTTGGCTGGGCGTTTGGGAATAGGATAGAGAGACGCGATTAATCGCGTCTCTACAAGAGTTTGAAGAATTCTGCCCATCTCCCCACTCCCCACTCCCTACATTTCTACGGTTTCCAACCTGTGAGCAAATTGGGGTAAGCTACGGGTGTGGGGAAAATTTTCTCGAAGCCAGCTTGACGCTCTTGGGGCTTTTCTTTGCTCATATTCCAGAGGGTTTCATAGAAAAAGAAAGAGACTCCAGCGAAATTGCGATCGCGTGCTTTTTGCACTTGTGTCTGAATTTGTTGCATCGGCACAGATCGATTTTTCAACCCAGCCAAAATGCCCACACTCACAGGAATATGGCTTTTTGCGGCTTTCACTTCTGGATACTCTAATTCGCTGATAAAGACATTCAAATCATCCCGATATATCTGCAAAACTAAATCTTCAATGATTCCCATCCGTTCCCATTTCTGCCAGTCTGCTAAAAAGTATTCGTAGGAAAAACGTTGAGGATTAGGAGCAACAGAAACGAGGCAATTTTTTTTAGTAGCTTTAATGGCTGTAAATACCCGTTTCATAAACTCCGTGATTTTATTAGCTCTCCAGCGTACCCATTCTGGATCTTTAGAGTTTTTGGAGGGAGCTTTACCACGGTGTTCTTTTTTGTAAAGTGCCACTGTGTAAGCATCGTATCCTAATTCTGATGGCAAGCCAAAATGGTCATCAAATTGAATACCATCGATATTGTAGTTTCTGACAATTTCAACGATTAAATCTTGAATAAACTGTTGTACTTCTGGGCGAAAAGGATTTAGCCAAACACGATTATGCGTCCCTTCTTTGATAATCCGAGTCCCGTCGCTGCGACTGGTGAGCCATTGGGGACGATTTTTAGCTAATAGAGAATCAGCCGGTGCCATAAAGCCAAATTCAAACCAGGGAATCACTGTTAACCCTTTTTGATGTCCCACATCCACAATTTCTTTGAGGATATCTCGCCCTTTGAGTCCAGGTGTGGGATCGAGCGATCGCCCAATAACTTTCTGTGCAACTTTGCTAGGATATAATGTATATCCCCAATTCCAAACCGCCGGATATATGGTGTTAAAATTGAGTTCATCAAGGCGTTGCAAAGATCCCTTGAGGCGATCGCGCTCAAATAACACATCACTATCAATATTTGTTAACCAAACTCCTCTTAACTCAGATGCTGGTGTTCGCGGCAGATTAACTTGAGCGTTCAAAGGGAACGATAGCATCACCGTCGCAACTACACTCAAGGTAGCTATAACGGCAAAAAAAAGAGACTTTCTACTTTGGCGAATATTCAACCAAGAATGAAACTCAATACACCACTTGACAAACCT
Organism: Nostoc sp. UHCC 0251; assembly: GCF_034932245.1. NCBI lineage: Bacteria > Bacillati > Cyanobacteriota > Cyanophyceae > Nostocales > Nostocaceae > Nostoc > Nostoc sp. UHCC 0251. The sequence continues at coordinate 10,736 of NZ_JAYGHD010000093.1, read as the reverse complement.
TTTCATCATTTAATTACAGACACGATCAAATTATGAGCAATCAGCATGAATAGCGATCGTTTCGATTGTAAGCGCTAAAACAATCGCTATTCATGCTGAGGTTTCTTATTTGGCGTTGGCTATGAGATCATTCCAGGCTTTGACTGCTGCTTGTAAATTCTTTGGCAGGTTATTTTGAGAAATATCGTTGTACTGAACCGTACCCTGTTGGCTGGTAAGAGTGTACGTGATAAAATCAGCAGAACCGCTGGGGGCTGGGTAACTCAGATTTTTGAATTTACTAAATTTAGAACGTTCTAGCGATCGCACAAATTGTTGCACCTTTTGCCCAGAAACGCGGCGAACACTACGCTCTGAATCATTGGCATCACCAATCCGCACCCGAATCAATTGTCCATCTTTGAGTAAAACAGTCTCGTAAGTTCTACCAGCAAAACCACCGCTGGAAATTTGCCGAAATACTACATATTGATCTAATGGTGGTGGTAACTCGCTGACTGGAATTCGTACAGGGGTTAGTGGACTTGAGCTAGCCTTTTCATTTAGCCTGAGTGCGGAACCTGTTTGATTGGTATGATAAACCAAGGTTTGTTCACCAATGCCTACAACCACCCGCCAACCTGGTACCAAAGCTTGGGTACAGAATTCATCAGCATTAGCTAATTCTAAACAGCCATCTTTCCAAGTTTGCTGTTGAAACTCAACGATTCTTAACTGAGAAGTTGGCTGTTGCAAACGTTTGGAGGCGGCTTGCAAAACAGCATTTCTTACAGATGCGGGTAAATTATTTGACCGATTGCTTGAGGGAGTGTTTGCCGAAGCTAAACGTAGCGATCGCTCGTTACTATTGGTATGATAAATCCAGTTTTGTTTGTCATTTAGAAATTTATTGCTTGTTTCTAGCGATAAGTTTGGAGTAGCGCCCGTAGCACCTTTGATAAATGTTAAATCACTAGCAACAGACAAAATTCCAGTCAAAATCAAAACAGTGAAAATCCGCGTTTGATTGGGGTTGAAGTAGCCTTTCAACATAAATTTCATAGCAATATAAGGATTTAGTCAAGAGTTATAAAACTCATAAATAGTATCCAGCCAATAATATATAATGGATATAATTCCAGAACTTCACCACTTGAAATTCATTTAGTATCTCTCTTCTGAAACAGATATCTAGACAGACGCTAATGTACTGATTGTTTGTTCCTTATAGCAATTCTGATTTGAAGGGTGACTGGGTAGCAACACGGCATTGCTCATTATGGCAACTGAAGATAAAAGCCGTTTATTGGAGAAGAGAAGCAACACCGCTGCCTATAAAAATAGCTTACCAGGGAAGTTTGTAATACTTTTTGCCTCGCCTTCGTAAACAAGAATAAAAGTAATTTTATAAAATAATGTAACAAAACTATAGTTTAGGTTTTGCTCTGCTCAACCTAAGGTAATACAAGATTTTGCAAGTAATCTTAAGTAATATTAAGCGCTGATGGCTTGTTGTTCAACTTCAACCAACTGATTCTGAGGTATATCAAATCTAATAGTACTGGCTGCCCAGTCTTTGAAATCTGGTGCTAGCCAGACTAGCTTGCATAGAATTTCTTCATTGATCCACAACACCAAAGGGAACCGGAACTCTTTCCGAAACTGATTTCGCATGATGTTGGTACTAATGATTAATTGGTTAAGTTCCATTACAGATTCTAAACCCCGTATCATCAAAGCTTCGGGTTGAGTATCACCAATCGCAGTTGTAATAGCTGCATACAATGTGTCTGCCGCAGGTGAGAGTAAGATTTCGTGGATGTCTCCTGACGAAAATTCTGTTAACACATTCAGCACTTGCTTCTGCCTTTCAACACAGTTACAACAAGCTAATATCAGTGAGAACTCCCCAGCAGAAACCATCATCGCTCTCGCCAGCCTCTTAGTGGCTGCTGTGCTGCCAGGTGTGTTGTTTTCCGAATTACTTAAGCTGATCATAAAAAAATCCTGCTTTGAATTTTAAAATATCTGAGCAATATTAAGTTATTCTACCCTACGAATTTTTACTTAAAAGTGTTAGGTGGGTAATTTGGATGAGGTTTTTTCTCTAAAACTACGCATTCTCTAACAAAGGTGTATGTTTTGTATTATCCCACACTCACAATTAAAGCATAATGTAAAGGTAGTATTAAAATCATGTAAGCAAAAGATAATGGAAGCATAAGGCAGCAGTTGGCGAATTAGCAATTTAATTCTCACTGTATTTTCATAAATTTTGGCATCTAACGTTGGTTAAGTAATTGATTTTTAATATAAAGTTAAAAAAATGCTCAGTATAAGTTTAACAATAAACATTGGGAAGTGGGAGAAAACTTAACTGGCTACTGGTTTACTGTCGCTTACGGTATGGCTACAAATCATTTTCCCTTGCTAAACAAACCATTTCGGGATCTGTGTAAAGTATTGAGATGTTATCAGTCTAAGATGCGAAAATCTTCCTCGATTAAAATTAACTCATCCGTTTGATAGAACTGGAAATCGAAGATATCGCCTCGTTAGTCAGAGGACACGGAATTTTTAGCTTTCTAAGATCAGATCAGGACAATCTGACATATAACAAGTCATGCATTAAGACAAATCTGGAGGGAGAATGCAACACGATGTCATCTGGTGATCTAGAGCTTGCAATCCTTGCTACTCTGGAAACGCTGGCGTAACGCCTAGCTCTTATATCTATTCTCATCAGAATTTGGTCCGTTGTTTAATGTGGATAGCCAAAGGCAAAAACGTATAAATACTTAATTTTTTTGGAAACTAATCAGGAGTATCACACTATGCTATTCAAAGACCGGAGGTCTGCGGGTCAAGTTTTGGCTAGGGAGTTAGCCGCCTATGCTAACCGCCCAGATGTTCTGGTATTAGGGCTACCAAGAGGTGGCGTACCCGTTGCCTTTGAGGTAGCCGAAGCGTTGAATGCTCCCTTAGATATTTTGGTGGTACGTAAATTAGGTGTGCCTGATCAAGAAGAACTAGCTATGGGAGCGATCGCTTCTGGTGGTGTGCGAATAGTCAACGAATATATTATCAACCTATTGAAGATATCCGACGAAGTAATTGCCAGGGTGGCGGTGCAAGAAGAACGTGAGTTAGAGCGGCGGGAACGGCTTTATCGCAGAAATCGTCCTTTAAGAGATTTACAAGGATGCACAGTCATCTTGGTAGATGATGGTTTAGCAACGGGTGCAACCATGTGGGCTGCTGTTGTGGCTGTGCGAAAACAGCAACCCTCTCAGATTGTGATTGCTGTGCCTGTCGCCGCACCCGAAACTTGCCATGAGTTAGAAGCTGAAGTAGACAAAATCGTTTGTATCTCAACACCTAGTTCTTTCCAAAGTGTTGGTATTTGGTACGAAGACTTTCCCCAAACTACGGATGAAGAAGTCCGTTACTTACTCGCAAAAGCGGCAAAGAATGGTGAACCAGTATCTCTCGGCATGTAGATAAGCTTTGGTTTTTGGGAACATTACTAATAAATTACTCTAAGAAAATATAATCGAATCAGAGCTAAACTGACTAGATTTTACACCTGATAGCAGCAAGGTTTTGTCAGTGTCTCCAGCATCCAAATTGAAAAGTAGACCATTCTTAGTATCGGTTATATTACCTTGAGAAAACATCTTCTTTAACCAAGTGTCAGCCTTAATATTATCCCAACCATTAAGTTCAATCTTATCGATACCAATTTTAAAATCTTGAATTACATCAAACTCTGGTTTCAACAACCTATTGCCACCATCTAAAATATTATCAATACTAACTAGTAAATCTTCAATGACATCAAACTCACCTTTCAACAAGCTATTGACATCAATCTCACCTTTCAACAAGTTATAGCTACGCTTGAAAACAAATGTGTCATAGCCGTCGCCACCAACCAAAACATCATTACCGCTACCACCAATCAGAACGTCATCACCCGAAGCGCCATAAAGTTTATCATTGCCTTGACCTCCACTTAGGGTATCATTACCTTGACCGCCCTCAAGGATATCATTGCCTTCCTCTCCAACCAGGTTGTCATCCCCTAAGCTGGCATAAATTTTGTCTCCACTGTGACTTCCTTCAATATCATCTTTCCCAATCGTGCCATAAATAACATCCTTACCTAAATTGTTGATTAAAGTATCTCCTAAAAATGCAATATTAGTTGCATTCATTTCTACTATTGTTATGTTGGTGTTATCCTTAAAGGTCTTTTGATAACTACCAATGGTCTTTACTATGATCGAGTCCTTATTATTATCGCCGTCAAGATCAATAGTTTGCAACCGATTGTTAATAGTAACATTACCGCTGTTGCTAGACTTGGAATTAGCAATTTCTGAGGAAATTAACTTGCCTTGGATACCAAAATAATCTAATACTTTAGGTTTATTAGGATTTTTGGTGTCTAGTACCAAGAAACCAATTTTCCCCTTAGCCTGGTTATATTCAGTATCAGAATCTTCAATTTCTTTGGCTGTTAGTGCTAAGTCTGCAAAGAAATCGAAAGAGAAGGTTTTTTTAGCGCCAACTTTAAAACTAGCAATCACTTGCATTTCACTCTTGGCACTTCCTGCAAAAGTACCATCTAATCCAATCCCAGTACTATCACCAAAGAGCAAAGAATAAGTCGGGTCATTGTTAAAAACAGCTTTGGCTTGAGCCATAGCTGTAGCGACGCCACCTTGAACCAACGTCTTTACCTGAGTGGCAGTCAAAGTTTCTGAGGGCTTTTGACTATAGTTGGAGTAAAAAGCAGCCCCTTTAGCATTAGCAAAGTTAGGCTTGGGATTAGGAATTGGATTTACGATAGGCTGTAAAAAGAGTGTCTGTGACTGCATGATTAGTTTTTATTTCTCCTGTTATATACTTTGTCTACAAAGATATATGAGTGTATGCAACCCTATCTTGTAGAATTGGGCGTAGCGATACGCCATCGCACAATCTTATAATTTGAACAGTAATGTTGGTTGTGCAGGATAATCGGATCTAAATTACTCTTGTCCCCAACCAAGATATTGTTAACTTCATCCTCTACTGATTACGAGGTATACCTAGCTAATCAGGTCAACGTTTGCTGCAATCGCAATCAGATCATCACCACTAGGAAGTTTTGCAAAAATATAAGTATCAAGGTCACTGCCATTCGATACAGTTCTAAATGTATAAGTCACAGCTGGACTCAGTTCCAACTGATCAATACCCTTCACAAAGCCATAAATAATAGCATAGTCGTCGAAGCCAGCATTTGTATAAAAAGAGCCATTTGCATCCCCAAGCACAAATAGGTCTCTTGCGCCATCGGGAGAAAAATCTGTGATATTGCCGGCTTGGTCAACCGCACCGCCACCTACTAACACATCTCTCTCAAAGCTTCCTTGACCACCGCCAAATCCATTTAGAGTGTCACTACCAGCACCTCCAACGAGAAAGTCCTCAAAGAATCCTTCTGGAGCATCAGGAGATCCGTTAGGGCCTCCACTCAGATTATCATTGCCATCGCCTCCAAATAATACGTCACTACCAACACTTCCATTTAGGGTGTCATCGGCAGCCTGCCCAAAAAGCAAGTCATCCCCAAGACTTCCAAAGAGAATATCATTGCCATCGCCTCCATTGAGGTTGTCATCGCCAAGACCTCCATCGAGGTTGTCATCGCCACTACCCCCATTTAATAAGTCATTGCCGAGACCTCCACTAAGGTTATCCTTACCGCTACCCCCATTGAGGGTATCGTTACCGAAGCCGCCAACCAACCTATCATTGTCAGCTCCCCCATTGAGTAGGGAATTGCCACTGTTACCTGCAAAAATTTTGTCCTTACCGCCTCCACCAGTCAAGGTATCACTACCACTAATACCAAAAATAGTGTAAGCATTAACATTAGTGTCTCCTCCTGGGACACTTAACACATCGTTGCCGTTAGTTCCTCGTAAGATTGGCATATTTTTTATCTCCTAAAGTTGTAAATTTGACTATTATCTAGCTTAAATATTATTTATATTTCTGCTTGATTAATAACTGATAACTAATTACCGAAACTATCTAACCTCTCTAGCATCGCTATTAAATTGGCTATTTTTACGTAGGGGTTGCTTTGCTTTTAAAAAAACTTTTAAATATTTTAAATAAGTTAATTGACTATATCCTTTACCCACAAGAAAGACCGGCAATTAGCAGATTTGGCATAAACACCATAGATGTTTTGTGCTTTACCTGACATTTGGCACTAACAAAAGTTAATTTTGTTTCAAAAAATGAAGCTTAGGAATTAAAAAATAAAAATCCAAAAAGATTAGTAAAAACTACCCTAAAAATAGAATGAACTAATCCCATCCAGGAAACTATCTTGGTATTGAACTAGACTGGTATTAAAACCATCACTTGTTGAATCGAAGCCTGCAAATATCAGGTCTTTAAGGCTGTTATTGTTTGCTGAGATGCCAATACTATTACCTCCAGATGTATTGAAATCAGTGATTACATCAGTAAGCAAAGGAGTAGAAGTTGATCCTTCAAGTACCAATAAATCGTCATCAGCACCTCTGATAAGTGTATCAGTGTCTAAGTCGCCAACGAGAGTATTGTTACCTTTACCTCCCAACAGCAAATCGCTCCCGTCATATCTAATGAAGGAATCTGTGACTTCCACGCTAGTTCTATTCGATTTTGCTCTGGTTACAAAAATTTCTTCACTATCGTTTATGGTCAAACCTGTAGGAGAGGTATTCCTTAGGTTGATGCTACCGCCGGCACCATTTATATTGACGTAGGATAGACCTGTGACATACACACTGCTCATTACATTTTCTCCTTATCCTGCTAGATGGGAAATACCCACTTTACAGATCATGCGAGATTGAAGATCAGCTATGGCACTTGTGATTATAAGCAAAGACGCATTTAATTTTTCAAGCTGAAAATCTCACCGTGAGTTTTTCAAGCCCCAAAAAGCACAATTTAGATGCGCGACAGCTTAGGCTGAACATTGGAGGCGCTAGCATTACTCGACTTGGTATAAACATTGAATGCTACTACGCTAGTGCTACTGAATTTTTCCAAGTTGTAGAAATGGCTATGTAATACCAATGCCTCCGATACCTTCGCCATTCATAAAGGATTTGGCGGTGACACAGGCTTGCTACATTAACGAATAAGTTGAAAAACATCTAAGTTGCATAATCGAATTAAATCAAACTCTCGTGGGATGGGCAACATGAGCGCTTGAATTATGCAAATTAAATGCAAAATAGCTTATCAATTGCCATAAAGACGTAAGCCTTGCAACTGTCTGATTAACTGTGTTAGCATTTACCCAAACTTAGAAAACTGCTGAAAACTACAACTTAATATAGCTTTCAGCAATTTTTTAACATCCAATAGTAAGTAGAGTAGAGTATAAAATAACCCAACAAAACAATTGCTCTGGAGTGTTGGTTTTCATACTCTCTCTAACCTGCTTTTGTTTTTAGGCTTCAGATTAAATAATCCAGTTGGATCAAGTATCAGCCTTTACTCGGCGGTAACAGCAGTACCATTAGCGAAACTTTCAGAACGACCTACTTCGGTTTGTGCACTAGCAACGAGGCTACTGAAGGTTCTTGGACCAGTGGCATCAGCACTAACATTGAATTCAGCAACGTTTCCTTGTACGCCTTCCGAGTTAAGGTTAAATTGCTTGTTAAAGGTTTCAGCAACATCAGTGAAAACTCGTGTTACTGAAACGTTTCTGTTTGTGGTGTCAGTACCAATACCACCGAAAATTTCTTCAGAGGTATTTTCTAAGTAGTTTAGATCAGAAATAATCATTTGATTTTCTCCTGAAAATTGTAAGTTGTTTTAGGAATCTTTGCCTTAACCAATCATTTGTTGGTTATGTAAATACTATAGTTTATTTTTTCAAAAGTCAATCTTTTTTGATAAGTATTTGATTTAAAAAACTAATATGTCTGCAATTTAAAATACTCAAGCATAGTATTAACTAAATATAAAAATAAGCAAGAAAAATTTTAGGCATTAATAGTCTTAAAATCATACCCAGTAATACTTATAGCGATTTAGCTAAATATTTAAAAGCACAAAATTAGTGGATTGCGGACATGCTGACAATCTACTAAAAACAAAAAATCATTAAATTTTAAAAAGGCAATAAATAGCAGATTTAACACTTTTTAAAACTAAAAGCATCTACCCTTAGTTAGGGAAAATTATTACCCTATTTAGTTTGGGTAAATGACGTATCGAAAAGTTCCTCCTGTGATTGCACATTTGCATTCGAGTCTATATGAGTGACAATTTTCATAGCGTTGATTTGTTGCTTTAACCAATCAGAAAATGATTCTGTAATGATTTTTTGGCGCAACTGTTCATCTAGTTGAGGTTGAATGACTTCTTCCACCCAAATTAAATGCACTCCTTTAGGAGTCGTAATCGGTTTGAGAGCTTTTGGCGGTGCAGCAGCAAATACAGCTGCTGCAATCTCCGGACGAAAATCTTTGCGGTATCGGAGTCCTTGATATCCATAAGCACGACGGAGTTCTGGTTCTGGAATATATAAACGAGCAATTTCAGGAAAAATGATTTCGCCTTCTTCGAGCGCATAAAAAAGCTCTAAAGCCAAGTCTCGATCCTCGAAGACGACTTCGTAGGTAACGGCGGCGACATAATCTAGCTGGTGTTCATAAAAGTATTTTTCGAGTTGATCAGAAAATAGATGATTTGCTAACTTCCGCGAAAGGATGTTTTTGTAGGCTAATTCTTCAAACTCATCGACAGACAGGTGGTGTTTTTCTAGCCATGTCCACGTTTCTTTAGCTTTGACAAGCTTTTTAGCAAGCCTTAAGCTATCTCCTTCTTGCTGTAGTTCTTCTGATGTGACTGTAATTCCTAGCTCTTGAGCTGCTTCGGTAATGATGCTTTGCGATGCTATTGCCTCCACCACATCAGGTATCTGACAAGAGAGTTTGAGGCTGTGAATTATATCGGAATTGGAAATTGTCAGATTGTGAGGCATAACATGATATCTCCAATAATTAAGGGCATTGGGCATTGGGCATGGGGCATGGGGCATGGGGCATGGGGCATTGGGCATGGGGCATTGGGCATTGGGCATGGGGCATGGGGCATTGATTATTCTTCTTATTTCCCTTGTCGTATTTCCTAACTCCCGTGTGTAGCTTGCCGCCTTAGGCATTGCTCTGACTAAATTTCTAAACCGCCTTTTTGCAGTTTCTTGAATGGATCTAAAACAAAATCAATCACCCGGCGTTGGCGAATGATGACTTCAGCATTTGCTGTCTGACCGGCACCTAATGGAATACGTTTGTTGCCATTTTCGACATACTGCTGATCTAAGGTGATTTCTAATTCATAGTTTTCGATGTTTCCTTGGGGTGTTTGGGTAATTTTTGAGTCAGGAGAGATCCAAGTAACTTTCCCTGGCACAATGCCATACTCTTGGAACGGATAGGCATCAAACTTGACTTTAACTGGCATTCCTAGCTTCAAAAAACCACTATCCTGATTAGGCATAGTAGCTCTGAGTATGAAATCTGCATTCTTGGGTGCGATTTGGGCAATCCTTTGACCGAGTTGTACTACTGCTCCCGGCTTCGTGGTGGGTAATTCAAAAATCACTCCATGAATCGGCGATCGCACCACTCGTTGCTGTATTTGAACTTTTATAGATATAATCTGGCTTCTAGTCTGAGCGACTTCTGATTGTACTGCTGTTATTTGTGTCTGTAGGTCTTTTAGCTGTTCCTGATTTTTCATCACAGCCAGTTGTCCGGCTTGCATCAAACTTTTATAGCTACTTTGTTCCTCTTGCAGTCGCAGTCTTGCTTGTTTGATATCCGACTCTAACGTTTTGATAGTTACTTGATAACGATTTAGTTCTTCGGCTAAACGGTATTCTGCTTGTTTGATATCTGATACAGCCCTGCTATAGAGTCGTTTACTTTCTTGTTGTTCTTTTTTAAGCTGATCAATTTGGGTTGCAGAAACTGCACCATCGCTAACGAGTTTGCTAAAGCGTTCAATTTGCCTAGAATCTATACCCAAACGGGCTTTAGCCGATTGCTTATCATCATGAGTGGTGTAAATCTGCTGCTGGGCTTGCTTAACTAATGCTTGTTTTTCTAATTTTTGGAGATCATAGCTACTTAATTTGGCATCCAGGTCTTGCTGCGCCTGGTTAACTTGAGCCATTTTTCCTAATTCTTGGAATTTATTTTGTTGCTCTAAGAGGCTAGTTGACATTATGAGTTGATTTTTGAGCAGTTCCAGTTGGGATTGCCGATTTTGTAACCCTTGCAATTTGATCTCGACTTGTTGCAATTCCGTTTGCAGGATATCAGACTCTAGTTCTACTAAAACCTGACCGGCTCTGACTATATCTCCTTCTTTGACCATAACTGTTTTGACACTCCCACTAGCTTGAGCATCTAATTTTTGAGTTGCGCCTTTAGGTTCTATACGCCCTCTAGCGCTACCAGTTTCATCGACTCGTGAGAGAGTTGCCCAAGGTAAGAACAAGCCAGCAAAGGCAATGAGTACATACAATAAACCACGAGTCCAAATTCGAGGTAAGGCATTGAGCAATGCTTCAGTACCATAGTGCAAATCCTGATTGTTACTTTCTGCCTCAACAACTTCTACAGGTTCCTCTTGCTGTGTGTAACCTTGATACTCATTTGGCTCATTTTGAGGAAGTG
>NZ_JAYGHD010000092.1:0-15873 GCF_034932245.1 Nostoc sp. UHCC 0251 | reverse complement strand
CGTAGCACTGCTACGTCTCTACATCCAGATTCATACTTTAATTCAGCAACGCCATATTTTTTCTAGTTGTTTAGGAATTGACAAAAGCGATCGCTCTTTCTCATTTATCTACTCCTAATTTTTCCCATGCGGACGATGAATAATTGTCTCCAAAACCCGCCGCTTGGCTTTCGGATCAATCCCTACCAAGCGGATATACTCACCGCTATATTCTGCCAAAGTTGCCTCTAAGTTTGAGATTGCATCAGACTCGGCATCAATGTGGCTATGAACACAACTTTGCCAAGAACCTGTGCGGAAACGGCGCTCATCTACGTGTTCAATACTAATTTTGTAACCTTGAGATAATAATTGCCGAATCTGTTCTTGTGTCTCTAGAGTCAAATGTGGACTTGATACTTCCCGTTTCTGGAATCCATTAGTTTTTGCTTCTTGAGTTGCACCATTGTTTGACGGCTGATTAATTGGGGTTACAGCAGCAGGTGGTGCAGATTGAGAATGTCTACCTCGATTGAGTCGGTTGTAATCATCAACCAAATGGGAATTTTCTACTCGTTTTTGTTCACCGACGAGGAAGTTACCAGACTCGATTAAGTGAGATAGGCTGAAATCTGGCTTTTTAAATTCTGGTGGCCCTTTAACGCTATTAACGATATTCAAGGATACTTGCTCAAAACCTACTTGATGGATGTAGTTGCGGATTTGTTCGTCATAAATACGCGATCGCAAAGCGCTAAAAAAGTCAATTGACTGGTTGACAAATTTATCAACTAGCTGTTCAACTTCCTTTTGTGACAGTCCATCCGGTTCAAAAATCCCTTTGACAATTCCCACCTTATCGTCTCGGTTTGGTTCCCAGTAAAATTTCTCCATCCGTCCATCCCGAATTAACGGTGCATAAAGGGTGGAAAAATCATTACCTGTGACAATAATCGGTACACGATGTAAAGGCGTGGAATCATAGCTTCCAGGCAACTGTACATCTGTGGGATTATCAGCAATATTCATCAGTGTGGCATTCACCAACTGCGTATTTACAGTATATTGAGTGCCTTCATCAAAGCGTCCAGCCCCCGCATCCAAATCGTTAATCATCAGTACACACATTTTGCCGCGTACTTTGATCAGTTCTGCTGTTTCCCGATAGCGCAGCCGAATCAACCGCGCTGGATCTCCTGCATCTGGACTTTCCAATTCACCGCCAGATATGTGAGTCACTTCGATACCCATTTTCTCGAAGACTAATTGACATTGAAATGTTTTGCCTTCTCCTTTGCGTCCGTGAATACCCAAAATCACGGGAACTCGCACGCCAGGAAGCTTTAAAAAGTTTTTGGTGATGTGAACAGCCAGTTTGTCCAAAAAGCGGGGAGCGATGTAGTAACCCATAAAATTATTTTGCCTAGCACTGCCTAAAGTAATGTTAAGTTTTTTTGGTGATGACTGTTTATTTATCTTTTGGTAGAAAAGCAACGCTATCTACCATATACGTCTTATTGGATATGCATCAAAAAGTTTATCAGCACTCAGTATAGGTATATTTTCTGCGAGTGCTTGTGAAATTAAAATTCGGTCAAATGGATCGCGATGATGTAAAGGTAGTGTGGCAACAACAGTAACATGGCTAATTTTGATATCGAGTAAATTAAAATCGTTCAGATTGAGTTGCTGTGTGATGAATATCTCAAATGGCTGATTGAAACTAAGCTTTCCTAAATTCTGTTTAATAGCTATTTCCTATAGACTAGCTATACTTAGCAAAATTTCATTATTTTCATCATTGATGAACTCTAGTACTTGATTACTAAGTCTTGAATTGTCAGTCACATACCAAATAAAAGTATGTGTATCCAACAGTAATATCATTCCATATATTCCTTAAAATCTTCCAATGGTTCATCAAAGTCATCAGATATTGTAATTAAACCTTTTGCGCTTCCAGGTTGACGGCGGCGTTTAAGTGGTGACACAGGAGTTAACTTCACCAAAGGTTGATTATCTTTGATGATGATAATTTCTTCACCACTGAGTGCTGCTTCAATTAAGTCGGGTAAATTTTTAGATGCTTCAGCTAGAGTAATTTGCTGCATAGTTATCACCTTTGAATATAAAAGTCAGGTGTTACCACTATCCTAACTTTGAATGCTCGATTAAGTCAGAGGAAACCAATTTAACCAAGCGTCCCAATTTTCTACGATTTGGGCAAATTCTGCATAACCGCCTGCTCTTGGATGAACACCATCATTATCTCTTGCTTGATTAATCCAGATATTTGATTTTTCTAATATCGGAAAAACGTCTAAATAAGGTACATTTAATTCTTTACAAATTGAAGCATATTGCTTAGATAAATTAGTAATTCTCTGCTTTCTTCCTGGATCTTCTTGTTCTTCATATGGTGCTAGTCCAATCATCAAAACAGGATACATCGATTTGGCTTTAATTAAAATTTCACGCGCATTTCTGATAGAATCTACCAAATCTATGCGAGTTTTCCCATTTTCTACTGTTGTGTCATTCAATCCAAAAGAAAACACAACTCTGCCATCATATTCTTTGGGCAAACGAAGCGATACTTCCTGTAACCAACGCTTTGTTATATCAGTACTCGTATCACGCCTAATCCCTAAATTATAGTAAGTAATGTCATAACCTTTTTTATTAGCATTTGCAGATACTCTCCCTGTCCAACCAAGACATTCTGAGTCGCCAGTGCCGTTAACAAAAGAGTCACCAACAAAGCAAATTCTTACTTCCGGCAGACGCTGTAATTCCATTTATTATATTTAAAAAAAAGAAAAGGTTTATGCAAAAGGGCGTCGAGTTATTTTCTGCGTTGCTCTGCGTTTTCCTTCTCTGCGAGACGCTTCGCGAATGCGTTCCTTTGCATTTCAAAAAAAAATCTAGTAAATAGGAGAGGCAGATAATTCTACCTCTCCTATGGGGATAAACTAATTACTTAGAGCTTTGCTAGCTTTAGTATCTGTTGGGTTTGTGAACCAAAAAGCTGAGAACTTGGCACTGCTTGATGTTGTCAAAACCCACAACACGGATATAGCTGGTGTTGAATTGAGAACGGCATCCTTGAACTTCGCTCAATACTTCTTGAGTAGATTTAGCGCCGAACAAAGGTAGCTTCCACATTGTCCAATATAATTCTGTTGGCTCAGAAGTTTCATTGAACTCGATCGCTGGAATGTAACCTTGATTCAAAATATATTGGATCTGCTTGGCAATTTGAGCGTCAGACAGGGGTGGCAGATAAGAAAGGGTTTCGTAACGACGCTCTTTTGGTAAAGTTTGCATAGCTTTTGATAATGGGTTGCGATTTTGACTACTAGGTTGACCGAACTAATTAGATAAGTTATCCAAATTCGGATCTGAAGTTGTTTGCTGTTCTGGTTGCAGACTGGGGCTAGATGTGTCTATTCGTGTAATGCGTTCTAAATGCTGGCGACGCTGTTCCATGTTGGCTTGCTGAATGCCAGTGCGAACCATTTCCGGTAAAAATTCGATGATTTCTTCCGCAATGTGTTCTCTGACAGTCATGATTCGCAAAGCCAAATCTGGTTTCTCTCGCAACAGTTGCTCAATGTATGATTCACCATTCTGAATTTTGCCAGCAGAAAAGTTATGCAGCCAAAGTTCTAATGGAGGATTCGTTTCGCCTAGCTGTGCCAATACTGTCCTTAGAGCCTGATAAGTCAGATAGCTTTGGAGAGTTTTGGCTGTGTCCTTCGCAATTTGCTTAAGATTCATGCTTGACCCCAGCCCTGAAGAGTTATGAGTTATAAGTTAAGAGTTATGAATTAATGCAGAGCAAATCCTAACTCTTAACAGACGCGATGAATCGCGTCTCTACACTCTTGTACAGACGCGATTCATCGCGTCTCTACTTCTTAACTCCTAACTTTTGATCAGACGGTATCCATTGCTTCAAACTCGAACTTGATTTCTTTCCACAGTTCGCAAGCAACAGCTAGTTCAGGAGACCACTTGGCAGCTTCGCGGATGATATCGTTACCTTCACGAGCCAAGTTGCGGCCTTCGTTACGAGCTTGAACAACGGCTTCCAAGGCGACGCGGTTAGCGGTTGCACCAGGAGCGTTACCCCAAGGGTGACCCAGAGTACCACCACCGAATTGTAGTACGGAGTCATCACCAAAGATTTCTACCAGCGCGGGCATGTGCCATACGTGGATACCACCAGAAGCAACTGCCATTACACCAGGTAGAGAAGCCCAGTCTTGGGTAAAGTAAATACCACGAGACTTGTCTTGCTCAATGTAGTTTTCACGCAATAGGTCAACGAAGCCCATTGTGATGCCGCGCTCACCTTCCAACTTACCAACTACTGTACCGGTGTGGATGTGGTCACCACCAGATAAACGTAGAGCTTTAGCCAATACACGGAAGTGGATACCGTGGTTCTTTTGACGGTCAATTACAGCGTGCATCGCACGGTGAATGTGCAGCAAGATACCGTTATCGCGGCACCAACGAGCCAATGTGGTGTTGGCGGTGAAACCTGCGGTTAGGTAGTCATGCATGATGATGGGCTGTTTGAGTTCTTTTGCGTACTCAGCCCGTTGCAACATTTGTTCGCAGGTAGGAGCGGTGACGTTTAGGTAGTGGCCTTTGATTTCACCGGTTTCTGCTTGAGCTTTGTTGATAGCTTCAGCTACGAACAAGAAGCGATCGCGCCATCTTTGGAATGGTGCGGAGTTGATGTTTTCGTCGTCTTTGGTGAAGTCCAAACCACCGCGCAAACACTCGTATACAGCGCGTCCGTAGTTCTTAGCGGAAAGACCCAATTTGGGCTTAATGGTACAACCCAGCAAAGGACGACCGTATTTGTTTAACTTGTCGCGCTCAACTTGGATACCGTGAGGAGGCCCTTGGAAGGTCTTGATGTAAGCTACTGGAAAGCGGATGTCTTCTAGACGCAGTGCCCGCAGAGCTTTGAAACCAAATACGTTACCTACAATTGAGGTCAATACGTTGGTTACAGAACCTTCTTCAAACAAGTCCAAAGGATAGGCAACGTAGCAGATGTACTGGTTGTCTTCACCGGGAACTGGTTCGATATCGTAACAACGACCTTTGTAGCGATCGAGGTCGGTGAGCAAGTCTGTCCACACAGTTGTCCAAGTACCTGTGGAAGACTCAGCCGCTACAGCCGCACCTGCTTCTTCGGGAGGAACACCAGGCTGGGGTGTCATGCGGAACGCAGCTAGAAGATCGGTATCTTTTGGTGTGTAATCGGGTGTGTAATAAGTTAGTCTGTAATCTTTAACCCCGGCTTGATACCCAGACTTGCTCTGAGTCTTCGTTTGAGCGTAAGACATATTTTATCCTTCCCTGAAATCACTCTTGTTAATTATCAAATCACGTTTTGTGCAACTTCCCCTCACCCGATTTTTCCCCCCTTCATCGGGGAGGAGATCAGGAAAAATTTTTGTTAGGGGTTGTTTTTGGCAAAGGGTAGCAGTTCTTTTGCGGCGGACACTTTGGTAGCGGTGGTAGCCCTCCTCACCAGTGTTATCCCCTTCTAGGGGTACACGACCTAGCGCTTCTACTGTTTCCTCTTCCTACGAATCAAAATTCTTTTTTACCTCTTCTTCGCACCCAACTAAACCTTCTCAATTTCACCAAAACTTCCGCTTTTTGCGGTTAGCATTTAGATAATTTCCCTACAAATCGGGGTATTCAGGGGATTGGGCTGGATGGCACACATTCCCGCCTCTACACTCCCTATATCTTCTCCGTTGTTGGAAAAGATACCAGAAAATAATTTACTTGACAGAGATTTAGCAGAGTCGTGAGCGTAAAGATAAAAAATTGCACACCACGTAATTTGTAACTTATTCCACAATATATCAATAATTCGATAAGTTTTTCTTTGAAAGTTTTTAACTTATATATTTAATTTTGTTATTACATAAAGATTTAAACATTTTGTTACAAATGCTTTACAACGTGTCATTAGTAGTGTGTGGGAATTGGGGATTGGGGATTGGGCATTGGTAATGAGAAAGTATTCCTAAATATTTATTTCCTATTCCCCAGTCCCCATTCCCTATTCCCTATTCCCCATTCCCCAATGTTTAAAAAATCCCAACTAGGGGAACACTGGAATTAACCCAAAGCCAGTTTAGGTAACGGCTATGGGTACTGTCTCCAAAGGAAATGTCGCCGTGGTATTGTTTTGCAAGCGTACTAGTTTATTTACTTCTTCTATCTTGTTGGGGTTGATAGCTTTGCCAAGTATAGGATGGGCACAAAAAACCCCTGATATTAAATCATCTGATTTAACCCCTGCTTACCCAGCTTCTGCACCGCCACCACGAGTAGAACCCTTACCCGATGAGCGGGGAGTGGAAGAAAATTCGCCAAAAACTGATTATCGGGTTGGTAACTTACTAGGAGATATTACAGGCAATCTTTGGGTAGGTTCTTGGCGGGGACTATCGCGCATTGATCCTAAAACCGGCAAGATTATTTCTCGTGTTAGTTTACCGAATGTTGCTATTGGTGCTTTAGCCCAAGACAAAGTAGGACGTTTGTGGGTAGGAAGTTACGAGGGACTGTTCCGAGTAGACCCCCGCACTAGCGAAATCACCGCGCAGAATTTATTTTTGCCTTCTAAAAGGGTGTTGTCATTGTTAGTTGACAAACGGGGTTATTTGTGGACTGGAACCGATAGCGGTTTGGCCCTAATCAGTCCCGACCAAGGATTGATTATGACAACATTAAAAAATCTGCCTGGTGTTAGCGCCAACACCCTGACTTTAGATGCTGAAGGTCAACTTTGGGTTGGCACTCTTGATGGATTGGTGCGGGTAAATACTTCTAGTGCTGCGGTTATGAAGCGGATTGCCGATTTACCGGGAACTACCGTACAAGCTTTAGCTATCAGTCCAGAAGGATTAATTTGGGCGGGAATGCCCAATAATTTGCTAGTTATTAACCCAAAAACTGGTGCAGTGCTGCGGTCTGTAACTCGTTTGCGTGGGCGTGACGTGACAGCGATACGTTTTGCTAAAGATGGTAGTGTCTGGGTCGGGACTAACAATGGTTTGTTACGATTAAATCCAAATACAGGCGCTGTGTTAGATGCAGAAGTTGCTGGGCTTCCTTCTAGTCGGGTTCTTGCCCTTGTACCTGACATCGCCAATAAATTATGGATCGGCACTAGTGAAGGTCTAGCTTGGTTAATGCCTAAAACTGACAGTGCAAAACCCCATATTGCTTTCAGTCGCGCTGTTAAATGAGGGAATGGGGAGTGGGGAGAGACGCGATTAATCGCGTCTGTACAAAGTGGTGAAATTCCCTACTCGTACTCCCTACTCCCTACTCCCTACTCCCCACTCCCTACTTAGAAAAATGGCAATCACTACCCAGCAATTAATTCAATGGAAACAACAGGGACGTTCAATTGTGGCGTTGACCGCCTGGGATTATGCGATCGCCCAACTCATCGACGCAGCTGGTGTAGACTTAATCCTTGTGGGCGACTCTATGGCAGTAGTTCTAGGGTATGAAACAACACTGCCGATAACTTTGGATGAGATGATATACCACGCCAAATCTGTGCGCCGTGGGGTTAAACGCGCATTAGTGGTTGTAGATTTACCATTTTTGACGTATCAAGAAAGTCTCCAGCAAGCGATGCACTCAGCTGGGCGGGTACTGAAGGAAACGGGCGCTCAAGCGGTAAAATTAGAAGGTGGCTATCCAGCGATCGCAGAAACTATTGCTCGTTTGGTACAAGCTGGAATTCCGGTAATGGGTCATGTCGGTTTGACACCGCAATCAGTACATCAACTCGGTTTGCGACAACAAGGGAAAACGCAAGAAGCGAGTGAGAGGATTTTACAAGAAGCGATCGCTCTGGAACAAGCTGGTGTATTTTCTCTCGTTTTAGAGCATATCCCCGCAGATTTGGCAATGCAGATTACACAAAAATTGAGCATTCCTACAATCGGTATCGGTGCCGGAACTCACTGCGATGGACAAGTTTTAGTTACCTCTGATGTCCTCGGACTTACTGAGAAGCATCCACCATTTGCCAAAGTTTACACAAACTTGCGGGAAACGATTACTAAAGCCGTGCAAGATTATGCCGTGGAAGTGCGCGATCGTAAATTTCCATAAGTATGGAATTTACGATCAAAAAATACAATAAGCTGCTAAATGGCTAGTTTTCCATCTGGGATAATTTATGCAATCAGAGAGCAGCACATTATAAAATTGCTGAAGTTCAAAATTGTGCCTTAACATCCAGAGTGAAAACTGACAGCATCTTTTATCGTTTATTTCAAGAATTTCCCAGTATCTTCTTTGAACTGATTGGGAATCCTCCTGAAACTGCAAATACCTATCAATTCTCTTCAGTTGAAATCAAACAAACTGCCTTTAGAATAGATGGTGTATTTCTTCCCACTCAATACGAAGAAAATCCAATTTATTTCGTCGAAGTTCAATTTCAAGCAGATTTAGATATTTATTTACGTCTAGTTTCAGAAGTATTTCTCTATTTGCGGCAAAAGAAATCTAAAAATTCTTGGCGAGGAGTGGTGATTTATCCCAGAAGGAATATAGATACTGGTGAGCGACAAGATTGCCACGAATTCTTCAACAGCAGTCGTATTAGTATAATTTACTTGGATGAACTAGGCGAAGCTGCATCACTACCAATAGGTATTGCTACCCTAAAATTAGTAATTGAAAATGAAGATACAACTATTACTACCGCCAGAGAACTAATTAACCGTACTAAACAAGCGGTAAATTTGCAACTACCACAAAAACAATTACTAGAATTAATAGAGACAATCTTAGTTTATAAATTGCCTAACATAAGTCGAGAGGAGATAGAAGCGATGTTTGGGTTAAGTGAGTTGAAGCAAACACGGGTTTATCAAGAAGCTGAAGAAGAAGGTAAACAAAAAGGTCGTTTTGAGGCAAAGTTAGAAGCTGTACCTAAACTCCTAGCACTAGGTTTAAGTGTGGAACAAATATCACAGGCGTTAGATTTGGATGTTGTACAAGTTCAGCAAGCAATACAGCAAACGCCTCCAAATGAATAAATTTAGACAAGTTATGTTTGGCGGCAAGCCTTTTCGCCTCTAAGCATTTTAGATTAACGCGATCGCTATCTTAACTACAAATATCAGCTAGAAACCCCATACTTGGAGGTGCAGCAATGGTACAACAAGTTACACCAGAAACCACCATCGAAGTCATCTACCCGGAAAGCGACGGACAGCCAATGGCGGATAATACAGAACAATTTGCATGGATTGTCAAAATTAAAGAAAATTTAGAAATCCTATTTGCATCACAACCTGATGTATTTATCGCCGGAGATGTGTTTTGGTATCCAGTTCAAGGAAACCCGAATCTTAAACAAGCGCCGGATACAATGGTGGTCTTTGGCAGACCAAAAGGAAAACGGGGTTCCTATTTACAATGGAATGAAGATAATATCCCCCCACAGGTAGTATTTGAAATACTATCGCCAGGTAACACCCTCAAAGAAATGACCAAAAAATTGCAGTTTTACCAGCGTTACGGCGTGGAAGAATATTATATCTATGATCCAGCTAAAAACGATTTAAATGGCTTGCTCGGTTCTGGAGATAGTTTTGAAGTTATTGAAGAGATGAATGGCTGGGTAAGTCCGCGTTTGGGAATCCATTTTACATTAACACCGGATACGCTGGAAATTATTTCTCCCACCGGGCAAAAGTTTTTGTCACCTGTAGAAATTGACCAGTTACGAGAACAAGAACGCCAAGCAAAGGAAGCGGCTTTAGAAGAATTAGAAAAAGAGCACGATCGCTATAAAGAATTGCTAGCTAAACTCAAAGAAAAAGGAATTGATACAGATAATTTATAATCGTTGATGTTCTATTTATAGAAGTAATGATAAGTTTATCTATTTTATTTATTTTTACTTCTATGATGCTGATAAATACTTATAATATTAGGAACTGAAAATTTAACTATGGAACAACAACCGATACAAGTAATTGGAGGTGGACTAGCTGGCACAGAAGCAGCGTGGCAAATAGCCCAAGCTGGAGTGCCTGTAATTCTGCATGAAATGCGTCCAAAACGCTTCAGTCCTGCTCATCATACAGAACATTTGGCAGAATTAGTATGTAGTAATTCCTTTGGGGCAATGGCAAGCGATCGCGCGGCCGGATTATTGCACGAAGAATTACGCCAACTAGGTTCTATTGTCATCTCAAAAGCTGATGAACACGCCGTACCTGCGGGTGGGGCGCTAGCGGTAGATAGGGGTCAATTTGGGCAAGACTTGACTCAAACTTTAGCACATCATCCTTTAGTTGAATTCCGCCGGGGTGAAGTATCTACGATTCCTGAAGGGATTGTGGTTTTGGCAACTGGGCCTTTAACGAGTCCTGACTTAGCCGAAGACTTGCGCCGCTTTACCGGGATGGAATACCTTAGCTTTTTTGATGCCGCTAGTCCGATTATTGTAGGAGAATCAATTAACCGTGATATTGCTTTTATGGCATCACGTTATGACAAAGGTGAAGCCGCTTATCTCAACTGCCCAATGAATAAAGAGCAGTACTTACGGTTTCGAGAAGAACTTTGTAAAGCGGAACAAACAGAACTCAAGGGTTTTGAACGGGAAACGGCGAAATTTTTTGAAGCTTGTTTACCCATTGAAGAACTAGCACAGCGGGGGGAAGATACCATGCGCTACGGCCCCCTAAAGCCAGTGGGATTGTCAGATACTCGCACAGGGGAACGTCCTTATGCTGTGGTGCAGTTACGACAAGAAGATAAAGCTGGTCAACTGTGGAATATGGTAGGATTTCAAACTAATCTGCGCTGGGGTGAGCAAAAGCGAATATTTCAGTTAATCCCAAGTTTGGAAAAGGCGGAGTTTGTCCGCTTGGGAGTGATGCACCGCAATACTTTTATTAATGCTCCTCAGTTAATGCATCCTACTCTGCAATTTAAAGAACGTCCAACATTGTTAGCTGCTGGACAGTTGATTGGTACTGAAGGTTACACTGCTGCGGCTGCGGGTGGCTGCTTGGCGGGAATTAATGCAGCGCGGCTAGCTTTGGGTAAAGAAGCTTTGGCTTTACCACCAACAACAATGATGGGTGCGTTATTGGAATTTATTAGTTCCGCTTCGCCGAAGCATTTCCAACCAATGCCGCCCAACTTTGGGATTTTTCCCGAACTGGGTGCGAAAATCAAAAGTAAGCAGGAGCGTTATGGACGTTACCGCGATCGCTCTTTAACCGATCTAGCAAGCTGGAAAGCTAATCATAATTAATGGGCATTAGGCATTGAAAAGAGGCAGAGGGGAAAACTCTTCTCCCTGCTCCCTACTCCCTACTCCCTACTCCCTTGCCTCTTTTTTAACGCCTGATTTTAAATTTATTTTGTTTAATAAAACTTCAAATAGGTTTATTATCCTTTAAAATCTTTTGCAGAGATTTAGGTAAGATATATGGCTGATATTGTTGATATTGCAGTTACGGCTGAGTCTTTCAAAACACTGGTGGCGGCTGTACAAGCTGCTGGTTTAGTAGAAACATTAAAAAGTCCTGGTCCGTTCACTGTATTTGCACCAAATGACGATGCTTTTGCCAAGTTACCAGCGGGAACTATTCAAACTCTGTTACAAAATATTCCCCAGCTAACGCGGATTTTAAAGTATCATGTCGTTCCAGGGAAGCTGCTACAGGCGGATTTGGCAGAACTCGGCACGGTTAATTCTGTGGAAGGTTCACCTATTAAAATTCATTCTTCCGATGGTTTTGAAGTTAAAAATGCCACAGTTTTAGCAGCAGATATCGAAGCTGATAATGGTGTGATACACGTTATCGATACAGTAATTTTGCCGGGTTAATTCAGCTAGGGTGGAAAACGTCCACCCTAGTTATCCAAAAATCTTTATAATTAACTAACTATTGGTAATATCAAAACGCAACCGCATAGTTTAATTTATGTTATGTTGATAATGTGATTACTCACTCATATGTTAATCTAGATTTCGTTATTTTAAATACAATAAATTAAAGCCTTAAAAAGCTAACATCTATCCCAACAAATTGATGCTCGATTTTAACACCTTAGCTGAGTTCTCTCGTGGCAACTGCGTAAGTATTTGTGCATTTCTTGTACCAGCAAATTTGCTTGTCACTATTTTAACGATGAGCCTGGTAGCGTTACGTCGCCCATCACATCAAGTGTGGCAATCTGCTGGAATTGCTAGCTTTTTCGCTTCTGTAATGATACTGCACGTATATACTTGGTTCCTGATTGGCGTGGTGATGGCTCCTACTTATATCTTGCTGTGGCTAGCAATCACCTGTTTAGTGACTAATTTGGCAGCAATTCTTTTTCAAAGACGCTACAGTAACAGCCCTAGTCTTTCCAACAACGCCTGATATATATACATACTCTCGATTGCACCATTTCTTCAACTCGCTGGTGCAAGTAATGCAAAGACTCATAGCAAGCAGCTTGTCGTTAGATAGTGAGCATCTCACTTTTGTAAAAACATGTTTTCCCTAGCGAATGGAATTCGCGGCTATACAGACAAAACCCACCTCCGTGGGTTTCAATCCTTTGAGTCCGCGTAGGTGGACTTCTCTGCGAGACGCTACGCGAACGTTTGTGTAGCCGCGATTTCTAATCGCCTAGTATATTTGCTTATAACGCTAACGGGAAGTTGGCATCTATAAGACTGATAACAACGGCGACGACATCGCTGATCAGTTCACAACTTATACTTATGATGCCAATGGCAAACTGACTCCCGCAGATATTGACAAAAATGGTGATGACACGATCGCTTTAATGTCAAAAATCTGATTCTACGAAGTCTCGCAGTATGAGACGTTGGATTTGTAGCGGTATTATCTGGAAAATTCTGCACGTAATTGATTGACTACCCGATCTAGTCCCACGGAATGGGCGGCTTTGAACAATAAACGATCGCCTGCTTGCACAAATGTTTTTAACCTAGCCACCAAATCAGCATGAGTTGCAAAGCACTCCGATGGGATACCTTCGGCACTAAGGGCGATTGCTTCGGCATCTTGTCCATCTACCAAAACCAACAAGCCATCTAAATTCAACTTTTTCACTGTTTCTCCCACCTGCTGGTGCAATTGTTGCGATCGCTCTCCCAATTCTTTCATTGCACCCAATACGGCAATCTTGCGCTTTCCGGGTGTGTCTGCCAATAATTGCAACGCTGCGATCATAGCTTCTGGTGCAGCATTATAAGTTTCATCTAAGATTACTACATCGTTCGGTAAGGTAAATCGCTGCGATCGCCCTGTCGGCATATCCACCATCACACCAGCTTTGAGGGTTGCCCAATCAATCCCCAACACCTTTGCTACCGCTAAAGCTGCCAAGAAATTAGTCGCATTGTGACGACCAGGTAAAGGTAGAGGTAGTTGGATTCCGGCAACTTCCACCTGGTCGTTATCAATTAATTGCCCTTGGATATCTCCACCAGAAAAGCCGTAAGTTAAAACTTCTCCGTGCCAAAATTTTGCTGCTGTGGCCATTAATAGAGGATTGTCGTGGTTGAGAATTGCCACACTATCAGCAGGCATTTCGGCTAACAACTCACATTTTGCCTCAGCGATCGCTTCTTCGGAACCCAGTAACTCAATATGTGCCGTCCCCACATTGGTAATCACTCCAATTGTTGGATGCGCTATTTGCGTTAGTTCGGCAATTTGTCCCCTACCCCGCATCGCCATTTCAATCACGGCGTAGTCATTGTCTGCACCAAGTTCTAGGAGAGTTTTCGGGACACCGATTTCGTTGTTATAATTTCCATAAGTTTTGTGAACTCGCCCGTTTGTTCCTAAAACTGCGGCAATTAATTCTTTAGTTGTAGTTTTACCTACGGAACCTGTGACACCAATTACAGGAATGTTAAAGCGATCGCGCCACCATCTGGCAATTTTCTGATATGCCTTGAGGGTGTCTTTTACCTGTAGTATAGGAAAACCGGGATTTTCGTATTCAAAATCCACAATTGCCACTATTGCACCCTTGGCGATCGCAGTTTGCACAAATTCATGTCCATCAAACTTATCGCCTCGCAAAGCTAAAAATACTTCACCCGGCTTTAGGGTACGACTATCTGTTTGTATACCGCTGCTGATTTGTGTTAAAGCAGTTTCAGATAAGTTTATAGGACTAGCCAAAAGAACTTCAACCAGTTGGGTTAGGGTGGCAGAACAACGCATAAGTAATTTACAATTTAAAGTTCAAAATTATAAAATCGAATTATGACACAATCCTATATTGAACAACAAGATTTATGACTTCTTGAAAAAGGCGCGAATCTAAGCCTAGCACCGCATGGCGGAAGTCAAAAGTCAAAATTCAAAAGTCAAAAGTCAAGAAGCTTATAGGTCAGACTTTTTGGCTACTTGGAATGAGTTGTTTATTTACGCCCCACTGTACTAGTCACAATAACACCAAAAATAGTGCCAAAGAAGCTTAACTCCTTTGGCACGCTTTGTTTATAAGCTATTTATATAGTTTAATTAAGCATATGTTTTCTCGCCTTATCCCCGGTTTTTAATTAAGATTACTTGCATAATTTGTATTGCTATCTCACTAGAAACACCTAAAGCTTGAGATAAATCATTTAAGAAGTTTTTTTCTTCTTTAGCTAGGATACCTTCAGCTAGAATTAGATCGGCGGCTACCGCAAAAGCTGTTTCCCGTAAGTCTTGAGATAGAGAATCTTTGGCTGCATTAAATAAAGCATTAAAGCCATCCCCTTGGAGTATGCCCAAGACTTTCTCAAATAGCTTGTTCATCATCTCATGGGGATAACTTTTAAAAAGTTTCATCCGAGATAACACATAAATGATAGAATTTGCTTGCTCAACAGAAAGGTAACCGTCTGATGCTGTTGCTAACAAAACAATGACAGCAAAAGCTTCCGGTGGATTGAGTGCTGTTTGGGTTTGGTTTTCGCCCACTACAGCGTCGAATAGACCCATTGTAGTAACTCCTTGGTTAGAGTCTCAATGGCGCTACAGTTACCTGTGTCTTTGATGCATTTCCAGGTAAGGGTGCAACGCTGTGAGACCTTCATGCTTTAGTGTTCCCAGGATTTATTCACAGCGAACACTTACACCCAATGGTTTTTTTACAATAACTACACTGGCATTTACAAACTTAGCGTTCTCCTGCCTTTTCTATTGTTTCAATTACCGCCAAACCTATACCAGAAGCTGCGATTAACAGTACTACTGATATCAAATAGGCATTGGTTAGCATCCGTAAAGCTTCATCGAAAAAAATATAGGTGGTCATTGCTTCACCTTTTGAAATTTGTGCTGCTGGTACTATTTATTTCTCCACACCTCGATAGGTGAATTTCGTTGAGAAACTGCTAGCAATTGCATCTTAACAAAACTTTAGCTCTTTCAGAACAACATTCAAACTTTTTATTTCTGAAGATTTGATGAATTTTAGAAAGCCTTTGTAAAAGAAATTACTTAGGCGGAGTTTAAAGCAACAATTGTGTCACCCGAAATTTACGTAAAGATAGTTGTTAAATTAGTCAACTAACTCACAAATAATCATGACAATAAATATACGCAAATTGCCTATTTTTGCAGACTATGTTGTGAAATCCCAAGGAAATATACAAGAAGATTCCCGGTTTCTGAGAGAATTCGGGAATCTGAGTTACAAATCAAACAGGTTTACTATAGGACTAGTATTTGTTTTCTGAAAAACTCAGTACAACTAAGAAGCCTTATTTTTCATTGCCTATTGCCTATTGCCTACCTACGTAAATCAGTTCAGAGATCAAATCGGATT
>NZ_JAYGHD010000091.1:0-15899 GCF_034932245.1 Nostoc sp. UHCC 0251 | reverse complement strand
CGCTCCTGCTATCAACGGTTAATTCTGAAGCATTAACTAAATAATAAAGCGCTCTTCCAATTTGGGAGGGCGCTTTTTAGTTGTCAACAACAATATTACTGACAATGAAATAGTGATGATAACGCTTTTATATCATCATCACTGCTCATGGCATAGGATGGAAAAGAAGATCGGGTAAAAAATAATTAAAAATCGCCCAGGTAGAGAAGGCAACTGATATTGAAATAACGGCAAGAACAGGAGCAAGGGAAAGGTACTTAATAAAAGAGCCTTTTTGGTCGTTTGGTTTCTGCATATAGCACTCTGTAAATAATTACTGAATGTAAGTTGAACTAGTGCGACTAAATGAGAATTTATTTGTCTGCATTGCGTTTGGAAACTCTCTTATAGAATCACAAGTCCAATTTGTTCTTACAATTAAATAATAATAACTAATACTTCATTTCACTTCTAACCAAAGACTGGATAAATATTAATTTAATTAGTAAGATAAAATACAAAAAAATATATATAACTAGTAGTAATTCTATAGAATTTAGTAATCGATGTACAAAATGAATACTTCACTGGGAAACTGCCAATAACTTATCCATCAGGAAGCCTAGATAAAATTCTTCAAGTGATGAATATTGCTAATGAGCGAGGTATACCTGTGGTTATCGTCAGACATACACAGCTAGCAGAAAACTCCGCCATGTTTAGGAAGGGAAGCCCAGAATGGGAGCTTCATCCTGAAATTATCAAACGTCCATATGGTCTACTGATTGAAAAAAGTTTGCCAGGGAGTTTTACAGAAACTGAGTTAGAGACTTGGCTTAAAGAGAGGAATATTGATACTGTGGTCATCTCTGGATACATGACTCAAATTTGCTGTGATACAACCGCTAGACAAGCCTCACATTTAGGTTTTTCTGTAGAGTTTCTTTCTGATGCTACAGGAACCCTTGCCTTCACAAATAATGCCGGCATTGCTACTGATGAAGAACTCCATAGGGCAACTTTAGTGTCACAAAATACTTTTATTAGTAAGGTAATAGATACCTCTAAATGGATTAATAATCTTAAAAATACGAAGGAAGTCGAACTGTAAATTTTTGGATAGTTGATCAGACATAATACTAGGTATTTTCTAGAGTTTTGAGTACCTCTGTGGCTGACTGATATCGTTGAGTAAAATCGAAATGTACCATTTTATTTAAAATAATAACTAACTCGTCTGTAGCGTCAGTTAGCTCGCGCCAATGTTGCCAAATATGTTGATTGGAATCAACTTCAATTTGGATAATTATTTCACCAGTATTTGTGTCTCTGCAAAATTCTCTGGGATCTACACCAGTTAAACCTTGTATTCCCATAATTCCCAACGCATAAATATCGCTGTTGAGTTTTGGCAACCCGCTCATTTGTTCAGAAGGTGCATAATTAGGAGTACCAATTGAAATGGTCTGAGCTTCTTGCTGCTGAGGATGAATTTGCTTAACAGCACCAAAGTCAATTAAAACGATGTGCTGATCTGATTCTCGCCTAATCAAGTTACTAGGTTTGATATCTCGATGGATTACATTATAACTGTGAACAAAAACCAGTACATGTAAAACTTCTTTGAGTATCTCCACAACTTCAGCTTGTTTTAGTCGCTTCCCAGAGGTTAGTTCTTTGTCCATAGCGTGCCCTCGAACAAACTCTTGCACTAAAGAAAATTGCCGATTTTCTTCAAAAAAAGCTAGCAGTTGGGGAATTTGTGGGTGCTTACCCAAAGTTTCTAAAATTTCTGCTTCAGCTTTGAATAAGCGTCTGACAACATTTAAATATTCTGCATCTTGGCGGGGAGGTAGCAACTGCTTAACCACACACTGCGGATTACCAGGACGCTGGATATCGTCAGCCAAATAAGTATTGCTAAATCCTCCTGAACCCAAGGGTTGAGTAATTTTGTAGCGGTTGTTTAGTAGGGTTCCTAGTGCAATTTTTTGTCCAATAGAATCAATAATTACCGTTGGCGCTTCATTTAAGGCATCGCCGCGTTGCCGTAAAAGACCTTGCAATTCTACAATTAATTGTTGGTGTTCTTGAACCCGTTGGGTAATTTCTTGTTGCTCTTGCTTGGTTTGATAAGCACTATAGGCAAGGACACTCCCGGCGGTAAATACTAAACCCAGCGCTGGAGGTACTACTGGAAACCATTTAGCTTGGGTAAAAATGACAAAATTGCCTCCAAATAACACTGCAAGCGCTGTTGCTCCTGCCAATCCTAAGCCTAGTGGATGTTGAATCCGCGATACTAGCAACCCACCAACTACAGTCCATCCCCATATCCAAAAGACTTTACCCCATTCAGGCAGAAACCAAAACAGAGGCTGTTTGTTAAGAACAGTACTGAGAATTTGACTAACGCTGTGAGCATGAATTTCAATTCCTGCCATTTTACCGGAATTATCTGACTTACCACTAGCAAATGGCGTATTGAAAATATCATTTAAACTATTGGCTGTTGAACCAATTAAAACGATGCGGTCTTTCACCAAATCTGGTTTAACTTGATTTGCAAGTACTTCTGTAATAGTTACCTGCTGGGCGACCTGATGACCCGAACGGTAGTTAAGCAGAATTTGGTAGCCATTTGTATCCGCTTTCTGATAACCGCCAGCGTTACTTTGTAGGGGTTTAAATACGGTATCTCGTAGTTGTAGTTCTTTTTTTGGGGTAAATTCTGGTTGGATGCCTCCAACTTCTAAGTATTTGAGTGCTAGTTGTAAGCTAAAAGAATAAGTACTTTGACAAGAATCGGACTCTTCTGCACTTACCAATAATAGGTTGCGACGAATTGTAGCATCAGTATCTTCTACAACATCATTAAATCCTACTCGCTCTGCTTCAACTCCTTGCGGAGGTGCTATTCCCGGATTATTAGAACTAGAATGTTTGCAGATAGGAATGATGATATCGCTCTGTTGTAGGCGTTGCAGTAGCTTTTCATGACCAGGCTGTACTGGTAAATCACGAAAAATATCTAGACCAATGGCTCGCGGTTCATATTCTTCAAGTTTGCCTAATACCTGGTCTAGAAGTTCACCAGACAGGGGCCAATTCCATTTTTGAATATCTTTTTCAGTTAAAGCAACAATCAATAGACGAGAGTCTGGGCCTGGGTCGCCACGTAGTTGCATCATTTGGTCGTAGACCTTCATTTCTAAAGGCTCGAAAACCCCAAGTTTTTGAATGCCTACTAGTAAAATTGTAGCGATCGCACTTGAAAGAATAACTGGTTGTCTAAATAAACTTTTTAATTTTGCAAGCATTTCTCTAAATAAGTTTTATTTTAAAATATACATATTTTTTATGCTAATTTTCATCATTGAAATTATTCTACGCAATTTGCAGCTTTTAAAAAAAGTAACGAAATATCAAGATCCCCGACTTCTTTAAGAAGTCGGGGATCTTGTTGTTCGTGAATAATTTAGTCCTAGTCTACTATCGGTTTCAGATAATGCACAATTGCCTCTGCTGTTGGCAAATTAGTTGCCAGTAAAACTTGATTAATAGTGCATAATCTTATCAGTGCTTCTTCATTTGCTTGACCAGGCTGAGGTTGCAGCAAATCTCTCAGAAAAATAACTGCTAAAATTTCACCGGCTCCAACCAATGAAGCAATTGTTTGAAATCCCCCAGAAGTTGGTGCAGGGGTTTGCTGACTAATAGTTATCCCTGCTTGTTGTTGTAAGACTTCGCTAATAGATGGCCAGGTGATTGTAAAGCTCTGTGAGAAAAATTCCTGATGCTGAGAAACAAATTCAGCAAGTTCTGATTTTTTGCTTTCATGAGCGATGAGTACTATGTTTCTTTCAATAATCACTTGAGGAGGCTCACTTACATTTGCTTCTTCTGAAGTTTCATCAGATTGAGTTGCTTCTACTTCAGAAACCTCTTCAATAGTTTGACTGCTGTCCTCAGTAGCTTCACTCTCTGTTGTTTCTAAAGTTTGAATATCAGCTAAATCAGAGACTTCACTTACTGGAACCATATCATCATCTACACTGACTTCTTCTGTAGTTCTATTACTCAAATCATCAATGTACTGATTGCTGAAAACTTCCCCACCAATATTATCAGGCTCTGTCAATGCTTCAGAAACTTCGCTTTCTGTTTCATCAACAGCCAAACTAGGTTCTACTTCGTCAACATCTGCGCTGTCTTCTGCTGTAAATGGCGTATCTAAATCTACCGCTTCATCACTGACATTCTGTGTAACTTGGCTCAATGTTTCTTGCTGATGAATATCTTTATTTTCAGGAACTTCATTTACCAATTCGCCAAAATTTTCACTCACTTCTTCAGCGATTGGTGTATCTAAATCCACTACTTTATTTTCATTATGAGTAGCTTCGGGAACGATACTCTCCTCCTCAGATACCTGATGGAAAATATCACGCGGCTGCACGAAGGTGACTTCTGCTTCTAGCGCTGCTTCAAATTCTGCATCCTCATCAGAGGTAGATTCGGGAATGGCACTCTGTGCAGGAATTTCGTTGAAAATATCACGCGGCTGTACGAAGGTGACTTCTGCTTCTAGTGCTGCTTCAAACTCTGCATCCTCATCAGAGGTAGATTTGGGAATGGCACTTATATCACGTTGCTGTACGAAGGTAGATTCTGTTGCTAGTGCTGCTTCAAAGTCTCCACCCTCATCGTGAGTAGGTTCTGGAAGAACGCTTTCCTCTTCACGAGTTTCAACGATGTTCTCAGGTGCGGCTATGGCGTCATCAGGCTCAATCAAAGAAACTTCTGAGGCTTCGCTGGCTTCTGAAACTTCTAGTTCGTCAACATTTGGGCTAACTTCTGCTGCAACTGATGTATGCAAATCTTCAACTTCATCACGAACATCGTGTGGAGATTCGCTAACTGCTTCTGGTGACGGAATGATGTTTTCAGGGGTGATTACTTCAACCACCGAGATGACATCATCAGGTTGAGTAAAAACTTCAGAGATTTCGCTGGTATCTAGTGAAACAACATTAAGTTCAGGTGTTTCTACTTCTTGACTAATTGGCGCTGAAACTTCGTTGACTACCTCTGGTACTGGATTAGCAACGTTGGAACTGCTGACATTTTCAGGCGATCGCGGCCGAGAAAACAGTGAAGGATCTATAATTCTAAAGACTGTCTCTGGTTGCTCATAGGCGGGAGTAACTGCTTCCAAGATCAAAACGTAATCTGCAATCCTGATAATGTCTCCATCGCTCAAAGAATATGGTCGATCTTTTTCAGCTTGTTTCCCATTAAATATTGAGCCATTTCTACTACCAAGATCAGAAAAGTAGTAATTTCCACCTTTAACAAAAAACTTAGCATGTACCCGACTAATATCAGGGCTGTCTAGGAGTAAATCAGAATCAGGAGAACGACCTATTAACCATTCTCCTCTCGTTGTAGTTTCTACCGTAAGGTCAACTTCATTGACTTCACTTAGATTTGGTGAGTAGCTAACTTTTACTTTCATATTAATTTTTGGTTAATTTTATTGATTTCTGCCACCCAGCGCTGACGGGTAGTGTGTTCTAAATTTAAAATATCATCTTGTGACCAGTGGAAATGATAAGCAATAAATGCTACCTCCTCATACAAAGTATCAGAGGGGTAGCTTACGACTCCCCCGCTAGTTCTAGCTCCACTGAAAATTGAGTATTGCAGTGGGGACATTCTGTCGGAATGTGTACATTACCTTGTTGATTGATCCGATTGTAAAATTCTCGAAGATAGGCAATGTCATGTAAGAGCAGTCCTTCAAGTAAATCAGGGCTAACAGAGTTGAAACTACCTAAGCGAGTGATAACCCGTGCAAGCATAACCAACACGCCGTAAGCTGGATTTTCTTGAACTCTGCGCTCTTGTTGCACCAAAATTTCATCTTTAGCGGTGGCTAAACGCATCACCCCATGACGATGTATTCGCTGTTTACTATCACTCAACCCTCTAGGAAGAGTAAAGGTAAATTCTGTGCAGAGAGTATCCTTCTTACGGCGCATAGGTTATTGAATTTGGGCATTGGGCATTGGGCATTGGGTATTGGGTATTGGTCATTGGGCATTGGGCATTGGGCATTGGGCATTGAGAATAGGGGATGAGTCTTTTAGCTCCATTAATGAGTCTTTTAGCTCCATTAATGAGTCTTTTAACTCCATTAATGAGGCTTTTAACTCCATTAATGAGACTTTTAACTCCGTTAATGAGTCTTTGCTCTCTGCTCTCCTGCCCGCTGCTCCCCACTCCCAATGCCCAATGCCCCATGCCCCATGCCCAACTCAATTATGAAGAAGTGCTTCGGGAGAATTTACTGTATCCTCTGGTATGGAAGTTTCGCTCTCCAATCCATTGATTCGCCGATAAAAATCTTGGAGGTAATTTAAATCTTGGGCAAAAAAGTTTTCCACTATTGCAGGAGTCACTTCCGATAATGCACCCAAGTGGGTAATCACTCGCGCCAAGATAATAATTGTGGCATAAACGGGATTCGCTTTAACGCGTGGATCGCGCAAGGGTGCAATCTCGTCTATTGCCGTTGATAACCGCATTACGCCTTTGCGGTGGAGGTTGCCTTCAGAGTCTAGATACCCCTTAGGCAGTGTAAATTCAAACTCTGTGGGAAACATACTCCTCCTAAATTACTTCACGCGTTTAAATTCCTCAAAAGCAACCTCCACTTCTTCAATTTCAATGTCATGGCTGCGGGCGTTGACATCGGCAATTTTGTAACTTGCAGGCCAAGCACCGGCTAATTCAAATCTAGCTACTTCTTGATTTGCCTGATTATAAATAGATAAAGCAACAAGTCTACGTTGCTCAGACCAATTACCCTTTTCGACTTTTTCAAACCACTTCCAAAAATCCATAGAGTTGGTGGTACCTCTACGCAGGGTGAGATTACCACTCTTGGGATTGCTAGGAAGTTTAGTTCTCACCACCTGACCTTTTGACTGCCCTTTTGTACCCCAGGTTTGAGAGGTAACTTCAGAAATTTCAATTACCTCTTGTGTTCTTTTGAAGCCTTGACACTCCAAAAAGAAACAATTGGCATCGTTTTGACCTTCTAGTGTCAGTTCTAAATAGAACCGATGGGCTGTAAGAACTTCTGGAATTCGGCTTGCGGATTGTACCACTGTTAATTACTGCAAATGCTAATTATTTGATCCGTTTAATTCCTTCATGAACCAATTCAATGGTTTCATTCGCCATATCACCACCAGAGGCACTTAAGGTAGGGCCGGTGTATTTACAGGGATAACAATTAACAATGTTCCACCGTGCTTTTTCAGAGCCTTGTTGGTCGTAAGCAACCACTGAACCAGTCTTACGATTCTGTGACCACTTCCGAGGGTCACCCATATCTTCGTTACAGTCTTGATACCATTTATAAAGGTCTATATCATCAGTGGCGATGACTTTTACTGTAATGTTAGTAAATTTAACAACAGTTGGTGTAGCTTGACGCATTAGTTTAGCGCCCTTAGATGAACCGTGAACTTCTTGCGCTGGGGTATTCTCAACGCCTAATCCACTAATTTCTTTGATGAATTTATCGGTAATTCCATCAGCCTCGAAGTAAAATTTACAAGAGGTTAAAAATTCGCCTGCCATACTTTTGGACTCCTTTGTGTGTGGTTAATTTGGGGAATGGGGAACAAGAATTTTAGATTTTAGATTTTGGATTTTAGATTGAAATTTAATCCAAAAGACGCTCGCAGACTCGCTAACGCTGCGCTATCCGCAATCCAAAATCCAAAATTGAATTGCCCTATTCGCTGTCTTCAATGCCATTCCATTGGCTGATACGGAAAACAACAAATTCAGCGGGTCTGACTGGGCAAACACCGACTTCAATGTATAAACGTCCTAAAATTCTGGTTTCTGGTGGGTTTAATTCTTCGTCGCACTTGACATAAAATGCTTGTGCTGGAGATGCGCCAAACAAAGCACCTTCACGCCAGATGCGCTCTAAGAAGTTACTGACGGTGCGGGTTACACGTGCCCATAAATCTTGGTCGTTAGGTTCAAAAACTACCCATTGAGTCCCCAGTTCTAGGGATTTTTCGATATAGCTAATTAGTCTACGCACACTGATGTAACGCCACTCTGTTTTATCTGGCTCAACGAGAGTGCGTGCGCCCCAAATGCGGATACCTCGATTTGGAAAGCTGCGAATACAATTTATCCCAAGTGGGTTTAATAGTTCTTGTTCGCGGAAGTTCGTGTCATAGCCCAAACCAATTACGCCTCTAGGAACTTCATTTGCAGGGGCTTTATAAACTCCTCTGGTTTCGTCAGTGCGGGCCCAAACACCCATCACATGACCGCAAGGAGGTACTAAAATTGGATTACCGCGATCGCGTGGATTAGGTACTTTAATCCAAGGATAATAAAGGGCCGCAAACATCGAACGACGGTTAAATCTGTTCAACCACTCTACGACTTGTTGCGGTTTGACGGCTTCTGGTGGCGCATCAAGTACAACCATGCGGTTGGGCGGGTTGGGAATATCGCCACTGGCAGAACCCTCGCACATACTAATCATCAACTCGATGATGCCGTGGACTTGATCCAAATTCAGCACTTGCTCTTGATAAGCCCGCATCACATCAGGACAGGCCAGCATTGTGATTTCATCAACTTCAAAGATACCGCGTACCCCGGTGCGATCGTCTCGAACCCCTTCTAAATTTTGTGAAAATCTATCGGGTGGGGTGGCAACAATGGGCGGTGCTAGTTCATATTGACCATTCACGGGACGACGAGCTAAAGGCTGTCCGCTTTGAGTTATGTCTTCTACAGTGACATACATGGAATTTCTCAATGCCGACAGGGCATAAGTTGCGACTTGAGCATTAGGGTCGCGGTTCATGCTCAAGTTTTCGTATTGCTCTAGAAGCTCATCTCCCCGACGAATTTGAATGGTGAAATATTCACCCGTATTTGGAGGCGCTTCTCCTTCAGTACCTTCGGGTAAGGCACGGGGCGAACCATCAATAATTATGATATTTACTAATCCGCCTGCTGCTTGTTCGGGACGCAAAGTAAAGCGCAGGGCTGGACGATTACCTCTAGAGTTGATTCTGAGGGTAGCCGGTTCTGGAGTCGCAGGTTTGGGTGCGCCTGGTAACTGAGTGCCAATGCTTGTTACCCAGCAGCGACCGCCGCCATTCATAAAGTAGCCGTAGACTGAAAAGGGTAAATAGGCGTTGAAGTCGGTGAACCCATCAGAGTTAGGACGGGCAAAGTAGTTGAGATATTGTGTCCAAGTGGTTACAAGCATGGGCTTGTATAACTCAGCCCCACCGCGAACATCTTCTGTAAAGCCTACAAATCCGGCAACTGCCGTGCTAACACCTTCAATTGGTCGGCTACCTCGGTCAACTTCTTCAATATAGACACCGGGAGCAAAGTAATCAAGTCTAGCCATGAAAGTCTCTCCAAGTCAGTAAAAATCTAAATTATTCAGGAGTTAGAAATATTTCTTTGAAAGTATGACTTTGGCTATCTACCAACGCATTGACGTTTTGGGGTAAATAGCCAGGATGATTCAGAGTCAAAACATAATTACCTAAATGAAGGTCTTCAAAGAAGAACAGCCCTTCTTTAGTGGTTAATAGAGACTTTTCGGTTCCCCTCACAGCCACTTCTGTCGCTACCAACGGCAGATTTGTCACCGCACTTTTGACAATACCTGCGATCGCAACTCGCCTAGTTAGAACTAAACTATCACCATCACGAGACAATTGATTTCGTAGATTGAAAATTCGCTCCCAAACCAAAGGTACTGAAGTAGGTTGTGGCTCGAAGGGTATTGTAATTGTCAAATATAAGGCTGAACGCAATGGCACACTCAGAGCGCTCCATAAAGAGCCAATCTCAATTGGCGGCTCTAGAGCAACTGTCATGTTCAAATTACCATAGCCCCGTAATTCAGGAACCAAAAACTCCTCTTCCAAGGTGCGATGGCGCAACAGCACAGTCAACGCCTCACTCATAAAGTGATGCTCACCTAAAGCTGTTCTATCCCAGGCTGTTAATAGCAGCGAAACATCAAACCAAGCGGGTGCCCAATTTACACTGGCAGGTTGTAGAGCGCGTGTTAGCTTGCGTTCAACTTGCCTGCCAGAATGTTGTATCTGCTTACTCTCACGAATATCATAAATGTATAAATTGAGAGTCGGGCCTGCTCCCTCTTCCCTTCTATTACCAGGATGGCTAAAGTCAATTTGCTCCGTACTGGTAAGTGAGGTTCCTCCAGCTAGAATTTCGGCTAAAGTTTGAAGAACGAAGATAAGCATGAAGGTGTTGTGCTGGTAGCTAATCCAGATGCATCTACAGTATCTGTATCAGCCTTATAAAGTTAATTAGACTTTTGTCGATATTTTGGGATGGGGGATTGGGCATTGGGCATTGGGCATGGGGCATTGGGCATTGCTTTTCCCTATTCCCTATTCCCCATTCCCCATTCCCCATTCCCCATTCCCCAGAATAATTATTGAGAGGGCTGGAAGATATTAGATTTTCAAAAATCCGAAAAGTAGCAACTTCAGTTTGTAGATTAGTCTGGAGCAGTTCTTAATTGGACGCACTACATTTTTTCTTGTGAGGTGGGCTGAAAAGCTCGCCCTAGAGCGTCGCGTCGACCAAGCTAACTTTAAAGGATAAAGGAAAAAACTACAGAAGTCACAGAGTGGGAGAAAAAAAGAGATGTTTAAGAAGTGTCTCACTGAGCATTGTTACTTGGACAGACTACTAGATAGGACTGGCGAGACATCTATACCTACAAGTTTTATCGAAGTGTTACGAATCAAAACTACTAAATACCTATATATGGAGAAAATTGATAAGGAACTGTGAATATAAACTTAATAATTATTTGGATGAATTATCTAACAAGATAACTTAACAAAAAAATAAACATTGCTGACACTACATAATTTTATAGTGATCAGCAGAAGAGTAAAAACATTTGGTTGCAAAAAGCGAGTGAAGCTATGACACTAGGCTTTTCTGTACAAAAACTAGAGAATGGCTCAAATAATTTGAGTTCCTCAGACATCCAAAGCTTTTGTCAGCTAGAGTCTGAGCAGCTAACTAGTCAGTATCCAATTTTTTTTGCTCGTATTGTCTATCATGATTGCTTGCTGAAGAATCATCAGGAAGTTATACGTTATGGTCAATACCAAGCTCCTTTTTCCCCAAAAACTTTAGCTTATTTGCAGTCAGAAGTATGGCTTACAGATTTTCCACCTGCTTTGACTGTACATGAATTTAAACTCAAGGGCTTTTCATCCATTTCTTATATTTGCCCCATAGCCTATAGAAATCAAAAACCTGAATACATTCAAATCATTACTCATGAACCTCTCTCAGAGAGTTTGCAATTGTACCTAAAACGCTCTGCTATGCTCCTGAGTAAGTATGTAGATATTTACTTGGACTATGGAAGACAAAAAACTGAAATTCAACTACTGGAAGATATCCTACATCGAATAGGACATCAATTGCGTAACTCTTTAGGGTTAATAGGATTGTATGCACATAATTTATGTTTAGGGTTAGAGAATAGTCCTTGGCAAGAGCAAGCAACAATCATCGGCGAAAGCATACAAGATTTAGATACTAATTTAAATGATCTTATTGATTGTGGACAAGGTGCAAAATTAAGAGTAGATTTTCAAGATTTAAGAAGTTTGGTAGTTGAAAGTATCAAAAACTTACAACCTCTAATTAATGAGAAAAAAATTAAAATATCAATTCCCGATACATCGACAACGCTCAAGATAGATAGATTGCAAATGAAACAAGTATTTGACAATATCCTTAGTAATGCTGTTCATTTCAGTCCTAATTTAGGAACTATTACTTGTAGCTGGCAAATTT
Organism: Nostoc sp. UHCC 0251; assembly: GCF_034932245.1. Taxonomy (NCBI): domain Bacteria; kingdom Bacillati; phylum Cyanobacteriota; class Cyanophyceae; order Nostocales; family Nostocaceae; genus Nostoc; species Nostoc sp. UHCC 0251. Next base: position 3,992 of record NZ_JAYGHD010000091.1, on the reverse strand, counting down.
TTAAAGATGAAGTTTTAATTAAAATTTCCGACCAAGGAAAAGGATTATCTAAAAAAGATTTACAAAAAATATTTACCCCATTTTATTCCCGGCGTCGAGGAGGTACAGGACTGGGCTTAACTATTGCGAAAAAAATTATTTTGGATCATCAAGGAAGTATTTGGGCACAAGTTTTATCCGAAAGTGGAGCACAATTTTCTATAATTTTGCCTCGACCAAGGAGTATAAATTAATTCGTGATTTTGTAATTAACTAAGATGATTAATGATAATAAAAAACTTTCAGTTTTACTGGTGGATGACGAAGAACACTTCCGTCAAGGAATACGGACTCTATTAAATTTTTATAGTATTAATTCTGCATTACCTGTAGAAGTTATTGGTGATGCCGATTCTGTTGAGCAGGTTTTAAAGTTTACAATCCAAAAGCGTCCAGATTTAATTTTGCTGGATATGCAATTAAAAGGATGTGATGGGATTGCAGTTCTAGCACGTCTTAAGGAAAATGCTTACACTGGTAAGGTTTTAGTATTGTCGGCTCATCAAGAAGACGACTGGATTTTTAGAGCAATGCAGGCGGGAGCCGCAGGTTATGTGTTTAAAAATCGTGTGGCAACACAATTGTGTGAAGCTATTGACACTGTTACAAACTCAGAAATTTATCTACCTTCAGAAGTTGCTAGTAGATTTTTCCGGTTTTTTCAGGCTTACTCAGACTCTTGTGTGAAAGCATGTCATGAGGTGCATTTAACAGAAAGAGAGCAAGAAGTTTTATACTGGTTAACTCAAGGTGCTTCTAATGAAAAAATAGCTAAACATTTATATGTAACAGTAGCAACTGTTAAGGCGCATCTCACAAGTATTTTTGAAAAATTGAAGGTTACTAGCCGGACTCAAGCTATTGTAGCTGCTCTCAAGTTAGGATTAGTTCATGCTTGAGTGCAACAAAAGTTATAGACGCAATTCACAAAACTGTTTGTAAGCTATTCCATATTGAACTTGCATATAATCAGTAGCCAACATGTTTGCCAACAAAAAGTTTTTCATTTTGAATTTTGAATTGCTTATATGCCTTCATTTGAATCTTTTTATCAGCAATACCCCTGCTCATACAATTCTCCCTTAAATTGCGATCGCCCATTCCAAACGGCGCAGCAAATCAAGGGCGCTAAGTTTTGCTTGGAATGTGGTTTTCCAGCAACTTTGCCGCAGGAGGCTGAGATTAAAGGAAATCAGGGTACTTATCAAATAGCTAGTTATGTCGGTGTGCGGGGTTTAGGGCGCTTATACTCAGGTATTCAACTTAAGGACAAACAGCCTGTAATCATCAAAGAATACCTGCTACCCAATCGTAGTTTTAATGAAAGCGAGACTCAAAAGCGGAAAGAGACTTTCAAACGGGTGGGTGGGGTGAGTTTAGCCGATAGTAGAATTCAAAACTTCCGTCTTGTCGAAACTCAAGAAGCGATCGCAGATGAAAAAGGAGAACGGTGTTATTTAATTACTAAAGGAGTAGAGTCATCTCAAACTTTAGGTAAGTATCTCATAGAAAAGGGATCAATGACATCTCCTGATGTGCGGGAGGTACTAAATCAAGGTTTACAAACTCTCCAGTTTCTCCACACCCAAAAGCTGCGTTTTCCCTCAAATCAAACACAACTGGGTATAACTCACGGCAACATAAATCTAGATAGTACTTTAATTAAGATAGAAAATAATCAAAAGTTTTCTATATACTTTTGTGATTTAGCTATCTGGGAAAACTTATTTATTCCACCTATTATTGCTCAACCTGCTCCCGCCAAACCGGAGCAAGATTTAGAATCATTAGGATTACTAGCCTTTTATTTATGGGGAGGACGGACAACTAATTTTTTAACCAACCAGCCTCTCGATCCTAGAGATAATCAACAATGGCCCGATACAGATAGTCATTTAAAGCAATTTATTTATCGTTTAATTGGGCTGGAAACTCCTTTTGAGAGTGCGGAAACGGCTCGTCAAGCACTGCTGCAACTTCCCAAAGAAGATCATGCCAAAAGTTCAGCGCGATCGTCGTCAGCTTCTCAAAAAATAGAAAAGCGTTTTCCAATGCCTTTCATTTTGCTAGTAATCCTGGCTTTATTACTACTTGGCGGGGGAATTTGGTATTGGCTTTGGGGTAAGAAAATAACTAGTCCTAATCAATATATACAATGGTCTAGACTTGTGCGGAATTTCTCAGAAGTTTCTAACGTTCCTTCTGGAAGATTTACTTACACAGGAGAAAAAGACAGTACATGGAGCTATGTTTTGACGCAACCAGTAGACAACAGTCGTTTAGGAGAGTTATTGACCACAAAGCTAGATGCAAGAGCAACATTTACCTATGAATCTGTATTGTCTGCAAATGTAAATAATCCAATTAAAAGTATCGAAGAAGTTCAAACAAGCAAAAAAGATTTTGCAATTACTAGTTTAGGAGACAACATCACAGATAAACTTACTAAAAAACAATTTGCTTATGATGGATTAATTGTTTTTGTAGCATTTAATAAAAGAGACTCAAATCTCGCTAATGCTCTAGGTGGGCAAATAAATCTTGAGCAATTGCGTCAAATTTACACAGGTAAAATTACCAATTGGCAGCAAATTAGTCCCAAACTTCCAAATCTGCCTGTGAAACCTTTTGCCCCAAATGAACCAGAAGCGATCAGTAAATTTCAAGAAATAGTTCTCAAAAATGCCCCTCAGGATGAAGCTTTATTTACAGCGAAAGTTACTAAATTTGATACAACAAAAACCCAAAATCAGATCCGCAGTGAGACTCTAGGTGGGCGAACCACTGGTATTATCAGTTTTGGCATTATCAGTAAAACTTGGAAACAGTGTACTGGCTATCCACTAGCGATCGCAGATGGTAAAAAGTCAGCTATTCAACCTTTGTTTCAAAGGCGCGATCGCCGTTCAATTAATCCCTCAGATGATTTGTGTCAACATGATGATTATTATGTTGATGTCAAAACTTTCCAAAGCTATCCTTTGGGATACCCTATTTTTGTAGTGTACCCTAAAGACAGCACCCGCCTACCGGGTGGTTCTACATTTGCCCAGATGCTAACCACTCGTCAGGGTCAGTGCTTACTTAGTAAAGTAGGCCTTGTAGCTTTACAACCTATGCCTGATGATATAAATTCTTATGCCTGCAAATCGGTGCCCTAATCCCAGTTGCGAATATTTTAACCGCGCCCTGCCTAACAATGCTAAGGTTTGTCCCTGGTGTTCTACTCCTGTGGGTAATGTAGTTTCCCCTACATCACAACCCCCTAGTCAACCACCACCTATTCAACAACAACCTAGTCAACCACCACCTGTTCAGTATCAACGACCGCCAGAGCAACCTAACTACCAAGTTCCTCAACAAGCTCCTGTTGATTATTCAACAACCTATCAGCCAAGGGTTTCCTATCCACCAACACCGCCTGTTTACACTCCGCCACCTCAAAGAGCGCCAGTCTTAAAGCTGATTCATACTACCGGGAGAGAATTTAACCTCGTTGGAGAAGGAGGTTATATTGGTCGCCGCAGTCAGAGTCCAGGAATAGTGCCGCCAGAAATTGACTTGACCGGCATCCCCAGTGAGGGAATAGTTTCTCGTCGTCATGCGCGAGTCGATTGGGACTGGTCGCAAAATGCATACATGATTGTTGATATGAGTACAAATGGTATTTATATAAACAACAATCCTCTCACTCCTGGTATGCAATATCGTCTGCTTAATGGTGATTCACTGAGATTTGGCCAGGATAATTTAGTTAATTTCACTGTATATATTGTGTAGTAAAAAGCTTTAACTAATGCACTAAATGTGTTAAAAGCTGTTAAATTTCATGGGGTAGTTGATCGATCAACTACCCTTCAATTTTGCTACAGACGCGTAGCGGCTTGTCGTTAGAAACCAATACGCTTGGGTTAAGGGCTAATTGTACAAAATTGTGGGTTTTCGAGACGCGA
>NZ_JAYGHD010000090.1:0-15992 GCF_034932245.1 Nostoc sp. UHCC 0251 | reverse complement strand
AAAACAAAGGCAATAGTGACTATGTTGCAATTTAAATGCCGATTAGCTTATCAGCATTGTTACTTTATGAAAGACAATCGCAGATTACGTACTTGTGAATTATCTGAAGCTGCGGGATATGATGGCGATTCTTCTGGTCAAATTGGGAATTTAGGTGAAAAGTTTTGCAAATTCTTTGGAGTAAAAGATGATGAATTTGGACAGCCAGCACTTGCAATAATTAGTTGGTTTCCAGATGAAATCAATGGGTATTGGTACATTGAGCTAATTCCTGAAGCAGCTAGAGCATTTAATCGTTTTCACATCGAAACTGTCTAATGTAAATGTTAATTTTATAGCCATAGACTTGGGCTATGGCTTGTAGTTATATTAGCTTAGACTTGCAAAGATGTAGCAGGTGTATATTACTCGCAACTCTCCCTTCCCCACTCACGACGATCAATTCTTTAGTTAATTTTTAACTATTCAACTTAGCAGCGCCAAAAGTAGCATTGAACTTACGACACCAGATAGCCGCAGATTTATAGTCTGCTAAATTGATGTTGTTAGGAATTGCATACATTTGAGCGCCACTATATTTTTTCAAGGGAGCAATAATGATATAATCTCCTTTTTTCAAAGGATAAGCTGGCGGCTTAGTGGAACCAATTACGTTATCTGAGCGATGCAAAATTACTACTAAATCCGGCCCTAATTCAGAGGTTTTAAACGACTGTTCAAGCTCTAGAAATGATTTACCATCTTTGCTTGTAATACTTACTTTTCCTTGAGTTGTATGTTCTCCAGAAACAAAACTGCCTGACTTAATAGCAGTTGATTTCTGAGATTGTGCTGAGGTGGATAGATATTTTGGCGGATTTGAAGATGTAGGGAGAGATGTATTCACAGCACTTGCACTTTTATTTGACTTATTACTGGATACTTCTTGCACACAGCTAATCAAGATAAGTGAAGACAAACTTAGGATTAATAAATCTCTGATTTTCATGATTAAATACCTCAACACATTAATCAATAATATAGCTTTTGGATTGAGCCTTGAATTAATTATCACTTCAATAATTAGTTTAGAATTAGAAGTTTCTAAAGATTAATAGATAAAAACCTGAGATTTTGTTTAGAAAGTTCTTATGGATTTCTCAGCAAAATCTCAATTTTCAGCATGTCAGTGCATAAGCATAAATAAATGCAACTATAGCAATCCAAAATCATTCGTGGAAAAAATCTATTGCCTATTGCCTATTCCCTATTGCCTACCTCTACGACGAATTTAACAATCTAATTGAGGATTGCTATATGTCATCGTGAAGATAACAGATTGAAATGAAGTAAACACAATACTCTGGAATTGTTTAACTTTTCTGGCAATAACATCCCTTATTTATTCATATATATTAAATTGTATAAAATTATACTTTACTAAATAAATCTCATGATTTTCTTTTATGCAAAGAGCATATGTCTCTAGTAAAATCTTTCTATCAAACTAGTGCAGCTTGGCCCAAATAACTATCCAGTTGATTTTTGAAGTTATTTTTATAACCCATGCAATAGGCATCCATGAACAAAACCAGTAATGATGAAATGTTTTTGCACAACCAAACTTGGCAGCGTGAAAGGCAAATAATAGCACGTTTGTCTTCTTTGAACTATCGAACTGGGGAACTGGGTAGCTATTTGCACAATATTGCCTGCGGAGTTAGCGAACTTATTGGAGTTGATTGGACAGTTGTTACTTTTTGCCAAGAAGGGTTTGAAACTGTTCTAGCAAGTAGTCTCGAAATGGGCGAGGGCGAACATGTTTATTCACTACATGGTTTACTAACTGGCACTGTTATCCAAACGGGTCATTCTTTAGCAGTGGAAGATGTTCAAAAATACCCAGAATATGGGCAGGCTCCAGAAGGTTATTGTGCATATTTAGGAATACCATTGCGGACTGCTGAAAGTAAAGTAATTGGTACTATCTGTTCTTTTAATCACCAACCACGTGATTTTACAAAACAAGATATCCAAATTGTGGAATTGTTTGCTGAACGGGCTGCAACAGCGATTGATAATTATCATTTTTATCAACAACAATGCCAATTTAATCATATTTTGGAAGCTGAGGTTGAAAAACGTACCACAGAATTACGAGCAGCCCAAGCCAAGCTTTTAGAACAAGAACGATTGGCAGCTATTGGTGAATTTGCTGCCATTATTGTGCATGAAATTCGTAATCCCTTAACTACAATGATTATGGGATTAAAGTATTTCCGAAAAACCATTTTGAATGAACCTGCTCAAGAGCGATTAGCATTGGCACTGAGCGAAGCTAGTCGTCTGGAACGTCTGCTGAGTGAAATTTTGCTCTACGCCAAGCCCCAAGTGTTGCAGCTTTGTGAATTAGATGTGAATGAATTTATTCATGAGTTACTGGTATGCATTCTTGAAATGCCAGAAGCTCTGGAACGACAAATTGAATTTATTCCAGCGTCCCCTGTGGTGAAAATTTCGGGGGATAAAGACAAACTCAAACAAGTATTTATCAACATTGTCCGCAATGCTTGCGAGGCAGTTGCACCAGGAGATATTGTGAAGTGGCAAGTAGACTGTTCGCATACAGATAAAGTCTGCATTAATGTCCACAATTGCGGCGAACCAATTCCATTAGAAGTTCTCGCCAAGCTTTCTCAGTCATTCTTCTCCACAAAACCTTGTGGCACTGGGCTAGGACTTGCTATTACCAAACGCATCGTTAATGCTCACAATGGGGAACTGTTAATTTCTTCTGATTTGTTGACAGGTACTACCGTGAGCGTTCAATTGCCATTAGTTGCTCAATGAACATTCACAAACAATTTAGGATTACTGTACACACGACATTGTAGCGTTGCTTAAGTTGGACAGGTACGCGATCGCTATACAAATGCATTTTACCACTACAGGTGATATCTATTGCTTTTACTGATAACTTGTGAGATAAATCACACTAAAATTCCAAGTAGTAAAATAACATTATATTATGCATAAAATATTACAGACAAAATGATGGAATTACTTGAATTAATTTTAGTGCTAGCTACAGTAGTTGGTGTTGCAGACGGGAACACAATTTTGGTTAAAGATAATGTAGGACAAACAATTCCAATCAGACTAGCGTGTATTAAAGCACCAGAGGCGACTGGTCAGCCCTATCGTTTAGCAGCAACTCAAAGGCTAAAACAGCTACTACCACCTCAAACTCCTGTTGTGATTAGAAGCACAGAAGAACTCAAAAATGACCGCATGGCTGGTGAAGTATTTGTGGATAATCGGTCAGTAAACCTCCTTTTGGTAGAGTCAGGGAATGCCGTGGTTGACCGAGAAACTTTACAAAACTGCTACGAGAGCAAAACCCAATTTTTAATTGCAGAAGCAAATGCTAAAAATAAGCGCTTGGGATTGTGGCAGCAATCAAAAGTGAAGTCGAATTCACGTTAATTTAGATTTTTCATATTTATTTTTTAGAAATATTTGCATTCTTAATATCATCTATCAATTCGTCAATCCTTGATGTTGTGGTATTCCAAGAACACATAAAACGTACTCCTCCCACACCAATAAATGTATAAAACTGCCAATTCTTTGCTTTTAAAACGTGAATGACTTTTTCTGGTAGTTTAACAAACACGGCGTTGGCTTCTCTAGGAAACATCAAGTCAACACCTTCTATATTTAATAGTTGATTCTCTAAGTAATCAGCACATTGATTGGCATGTCTGGCATTTTTAAGCCACGCACCAGTTTCTAATAAACCCAGCCAAGGAGCAGAGATAAACCGCATTTTTGAGGCTAGCTGACCTGCTTGTTTGCATCGATAATCAAAATCCTCTGCTAGCTCTTTGTTGAAGAAAAGAATTGCTTCACCTAATGCCATGCCATTCTTTGTACCACAAAAGCACAACACATCCACTCCACTTTTCCAAGTAATTTCAGCAGGGCTTTTATTCATAGCGGCAACTGCATTTGCAAAACGAGCGCCATCCATGTGGACTTTTAAGTTATACTTTTTCGCAACTTCCTTAATTTTCAGAAGTTCTTCAATGGAATATAAAGTTCCTAACTCAGTTGATTGTGTAATACTAATAACTTTAGGCTTGGGATAATGAATATCAGTGCGTTTAGTGACAATTGCCTCTATCGACTCTGATGTTAACTTGCCATTTTTGCCTTGAGCAAGTAATAGTTTAGAGCCATTAGATGCAAATTCAGGTGCGCCACATTCATCTGTTTCTATATGAGATGTTTCATGACAAATGACGCTGTGATATGACTGACAAAGAGCAGCTAAAGATAAAGAATTAGCGGCTGTACCATTAAAAGTAAAAAATACTTCACAATCAATCTCAAAGAGTTTGCGAAAATAATCTGTGGCTTTTTGAGTCCATTCATCATTTCCATAGGCTGGAACACTACCTTGATTTGCCCTAATCATATATTCCAATGCTTCCGGGCAAATCCCAGAGGAATTATCACTTGCAAACTGCTCTAAGTGACTAATCATAATCTTTACTTTAATTTGTATCAGTAATGGTTCTAATATTAGTGAATAATTTTGGAGTTGCCAAATGCCAAAATTTATGGGAGATGCTATTAATCTCTCAAATTATTTAATAACTAGGCTAATTACAAGAACTGGGGATGGTAGTAAACTAAATATTTAATATCTATAGGAATCCGGTTTGATTTTTGAAAAGATACGTAGGGTGCGTTAGCGACAGCGTAACGCACTATTACCAGGGATTCGGTGCGTTACGGATTTGATCCTAACGCACCCTACAATACTTAACTTTCTCTTTTTGAGACGTTAAATTACTATGGTGTCTTCGTCAGCCTTGCGTTGAGGAGATTCTGAGACGTTAAACATTGCTAATAACTAAGTATTATTACTAAAAAAATAAATTTTGCTAATTAAAATGCTAATCATATACTTATAATGTACCATACAATGTCCTGACCAATAACTATGACATCACTATTGGGCGTATTTGTCCTTTATTAGTTGTGAGTAGTCATTTGTTTATTTTCTACTGACTAATGACTCTCCGGGTGATGCTCTTTCTGGTGCGTCCGCTACACGTAGCTCTGCTTCTTTTCAGGGGTACGTCGCCAACGCCACTTGCTTCTCCCTACAGCCCTTCTCCTAAAGAGACGCTACGCGTAGCTTGCTTCACCATAGGAGTATGGGCATCCTACGGCAGGCGCTAGCCTCTCACGAATGGGAGAACGGGAGATGCTGCGGGTAGCAACATCCTTGTAGGGGTACAAATTGGGAAACCCGCCTAAGGCACTGGCTCACTAATGACTAATACAAATGACTGAACCATTGATTGAACTGAAAGGTGTTTCTAAGTCCTTTGGTAGCCATAAAGTTCTAGATAATGTAGACTTGACCGTTCACCGGGGAGAAGCACTGGGGATTATTGGCCCTTCAGGGACTGGTAAATCAACAATTTTACGCATAATGGCGGGGTTACTGAGTCCTGATGAAGGAGAAATTTATGTGCAAGGAGTGCGGCGAGACGGTTTGATTGAGGATGGTGCCCAGCAAATTGGCATTGGTATGGTGTTTCAGCAGGCGGCACTATTTGATTCGCTGACGGTGGAGGAAAATGTGGGATTTTTACTTTATCAAAATTCAAAGCTACCGCGATCGCGCATTGGAGAATTGGTAAAAGAAAAATTGGAGATGGTAGGTTTGCCAGCAATAGGCCACCTCTACCCAGCCGAACTTTCCGGGGGAATGCGAAAACGGGTAAGTTTTGCCCGTGCGATTATGTCTAACCCAGATAATCCTTCAGAAACCCCAGAAGTTCTACTATACGATGAACCAACAGCCGGACTTGATCCCATTGCCTCAACAGTAATCGAAGATTTAATCCGCCATTTACAATGTTTACATGGAGTTTGTAGTACCTATGCTGTTGTTACCCACCAAGACAGCACTATGCGCCGTACAGCTGATAGACTTATATTTCTCTATGAAGGTAGAGTGCAGTGGCAGGGTACAGTTAGTGAAACATACAACACAGAACATCCCTTGATCAAACAATTTCTCAGTGGAAGTGTGCAAGGGCCGATTCAAGTCGTCGGTTAGAAAGTGAGAAGTTAAGAATCAGGAGCGCGAGTTAAATCAACTCCCAACTCCTAACTCATAACTAATTATTGGGTGGAGAAAAAAAATGCGAGGTCTTATGACAAGCCGCTTCGCGTCTGGGCGAACATTTAGAGAAGGCTCTGTGGGGTTATTACTCCTGCTAGGATTAGGGGTATTTGGATTACTCTTTTTATGGTTAAATAGAGTAACTGCTTCCGGCCGTTCATACAAAGTTATTGTGGAATTTGCTAACGCTGGCGGAATGCAAAAGGGAGCAACAGTTCGCTATCGAGGCGTTAAGGTAGGAACTATTTCCCAAGTTAGACCAGGGCCAAATGCCATTGATGTAGAGATTGAAATTGCCCAAACTGACCTGATTCTCCCTCGGAATGTAGTAGTAGAAGCTAATCAAAGCGGATTAATTAGCGAAAGTATTATCGATATCACGCCAAAAGCAACCTTACCTGCTGGGGTTGCGATCGCTAAACCCCTAGATAGAAATTGTGATCCCAGCCTGATAATTTGTAATGGCTCTCGGTTAAAAGGTCAGATTGGCATTAGTGTTGATCAACTAATTCGCAGTTCAACTGAGCTAGCCGCTGTATATACTGACCCAAAATTTTATAGAAGTGTCAATAGGGTTCTAGAAACTACCACAAGCGCAGCATCCAGTTTTACTGAGCTAAGTCAAGATTTACAAGGTTTGACCAAAAGTTTGCAGCAACAACTAAATACATTTTCGGCTACTGCTAATTCAGTGCAACGAGCGACAAACCAACTTAATGCATCCGCGACTCAAACTGTAAGTCAAGTCGGTGCAACTGCAACTCAAGCAAATCGTTTGCTTACCAACCTGGATAATTTGTTGACAACAAATCGTTCTTCGCTGGTTGGCGCTTTGAATAATATCACCGAAACCAGTAACCAACTGCGTGTTACAGTCAGTAGCCTATCACCATCTGTCAATCGACTGACTCAAGGAGAATTACTCAACAATTTAGAAACTCTTTCAGCAAATGCAGCGCAAGCCTCAGCTAATTTACGCGATGCTTCTAAAACCTTAAACGATCCAAAGAATGTGGTGTTGCTGCAACAAACTTTAGATTCAGCACGAGTAACGTTTGAAAATAGCCAAAAAATTACATCTGATTTGGATGAGTTGACAGGTGATCCTACTTTCCGCCAAAATTTGCGGCAATTGGTGAATGGTCTTAGTGGTTTAGTATCTTCTACACAACAGATGCAGCAACAAGTGCAAGTTGCTACTACTCTAGATTCGGTAAAAACTGTTGTGAGCAAACCAAAGAATCTAATTCCTACCCCAGCACCAACCCAAGAGGCGATGTCTAATGATAAGTCTCTACCCGTCTATGTCATTAATCCCTCAACTACTAATTTTGAAAGTACCGACACCAACTTTCAACCAACCCCCAGTCCGTCTATCCCTAACTCATCCCAAGAAGACCTCTTAAAGCAGCTGCGGGAGTATAGTAAGCAACGGGAGCAACTGGAGGCGGAAAAATAGGTAATATAGGTTGACCGAATTTTAGATTTTAAATTTTGGAAGTCATTAAAAGATGGGAGAAGCAAGCATTACTTGCTTCTCCCATATTACGTAATTATTGATTTCTAACCAGTGACGAATGGTATTCCATCTCTGGAAACGATCAAATTTCATAATTTACATTATGATTCTTGGTGCAGCTCGTAACTTCTACGTTGATCAAGTGAAACATTTATCCTTAAGATTCTTCTACAACCTCTTCGGGTACATCATCTTTGAGGATAATTTTTGATAGGTAAAGACCGCAATATATGGGAAGCATAAAGCTGTATATTATCTTCAAGGTAAGCACAGTCAGTAGACCGAAGATTTTTCCACAACCCTTGCCAGTCCCTAATTTCCCCTTGGCAATGCAATCTGAAGAAATCAGCTTCTAATCTGTCTTTAAAACAGAGGAGTTATTCAGGCTGCAAGCGAACCAGTGAAGCTGTCATGCTTCAAACATACAATAGACATCTCCAGAAATTAATTATGCGTTATCTGAAACCCTTGTAGAGACGTTGCAATGCAACGTCTCTACATTCATTTTCACCAGATGTCTAATATTTTGCGTGATATACAAAGAAAGGTGCGTTAAGAGGTACGATACCATTCTTATCTAGCCTGTCACGGTGCAGCGATCGCCAGTTGTTATTTTTCGGACAGATCGGGGAATTCTATTAATACGATTCAGTAATTCGCACAGCGTTGACCAGAGAAAGGCTTCCCATAGGATAGCAACTGGTATTGGTTGTTGTGGGTTGATTTGAACTGTGTTGTAAAAATATTTTGAGTTTTGAGGAGCGGCTGATGGATAAATCAATTATTCAGTTGGTTGACGAATTACCGACTGACAATATCACTGTCAAAGTTTTAAAAGCTCTTGATTATATAGCGCCAGGTGAGTGGAGCAATTTGACGGGATTTGAGAATAATATTCGCAGCATTACAGGAGTTACCGATGCTAAGGTAATTCAGAAAATCCGCGATCGCGCTGTTGTTTTATACGAAGATCCTCAACAAGGCTACCAGTTCGCAACCAAACTTTATCAAACAATTGATAAAGCAGACACAGCTATGGCAGCGGCGGCTTTGGCGAATAAAGTGAGTGAGAAAATTGGATTTTTGTCTTTTTTAGGCAACATTACTCCCAAAGCTGACGTAACTCAATCCATTGACTTAGTATTGAAAATTGCCGTTGAAATCATCGCCTTTTGCAAACTAAATGGTATTCCTCAACCGAATCCCCAAGAGTTTGCTAATTCTCTTGCTAACAACTATCAAAATGCATCCCTAATGCGGATGGTAGCTCTAGTTTGTCTAGACGGAATTCTACCACTAGGCCCCGACTTTCTGGGCAAAATTCACGGAGTTATTAGTGGCACTGATACTGGTGCAATAACTCAAAATCCGGTTTTCTTAGCTATCAATAACTTTCTCCCAGGTAGTAACCCCTCTGATAAAGTTGGTTTTATCAGTCAAGGTTTCAACTCTGTACAAGGTTGGATGGATAACTTAGTATCTAAAACAGGCATAACCCCGCAATCAATTTCTAGTAATTTAGGTAATTTTATTCAGATTGCTGATGATAATTTAGATTTAGTAGCAGCATTCCTAGATCAAACTACCAATTACTACGAACATACGGGAATTCAAACTGTAGCTCGCAGCTTAATTTTGCAAGCCCATACTTTAGTCAAAGAGGAAATTAAACAAGAGGAACAAAAGCCTATCCAAGATGTTTCATCTGCTGTTAAGTCAGATAATAATCAGTATGAACTCAGCAAAACAGTAGAAGTCTGGGATAATGAGGAAGAAGATTGGTATCAGGGAACAATTGAGAAAATCCAAGATGACCAATTCTTTGTTCATTACCTTGGTTACGGTTCATCTTATGACGAGTGGGTAGGCGAAGATGACATTCGGACTCGCGATCTTCGCTCTACAGATGATAATGGATATGCAGTGGGTCAAAAGGTAAAATGTTGGGATGATGACCAAGAGGCTTGGTATTCTGCGACAATTGAGCAAATCCAAGGTCAGCAATACTTTCTTCACTACATTGGTTATGACTCATCCTATGATGAGTGGGTTGATAGTGACGAAATTTCCTAGCTGTTGAATTAGCAAGGGGGCGGCAAGACAATATCTCCGATGGGCTATTTATTGTCGCGCCCTGTGTTAATAGTACTTTTAAAACCGACCAGTGAGTTAGGTAGAGGTTTTTGTACCATCAGAAAACAAACCCTTTTTAATTAAGAATTACAAATTATTTTAATACTTGCGCTACGATATCCCCTATTGCCTTTGTGCAATCTATGTGAGGAGTAGTACAGGTCAAAAACATGACAGAAGAATTTAATACACAGCGTGCAGAGAATCTGGTGGCGATGCCTTCGGCGGGCGCAGCCATCGCAGATCAATTCGCTAGGCTGGGAAAGGTTACAGGCGTTAAAGCTTTTGGAAGTGGTAATATCAATGACACCTTTTTGGTGACTCTAGATTCTTCAGAAGAACAATATTTTGTCCTGCAACGCATCAATACACAAGTATTTCGGCAGCCACAACTGATTATGCAGAATATGCGTACCTTCACTGAGCATGTTCGCAAACGGTTACAGCATACACCCCTAAATCGTCGTTGGGAAGTGCCACGCGTACTCTTGACCAAGGATGCTCAAGACCACTGGAGGGATGCAGACGGCTCCTTTTGGCGGGCGATAAGCTTTATTGAAGGCTCCCAATCTTTTGATACTATGCGCGATCGCTCACACGCGAAAGAAATCGGCTATGCCTTGGGGATGTTCCACAATCTGATCAGCGATTTGCCACCAGAAAAACTCGCCGACACCCTTCAAGGATTCCATATTACACCACTTTATCTCCAGCATTATGAGGAAGTGTTGGCGAAAACTAGTGCTAGTCAATCTTCGGAAGTTAATTATTGCTTGCAGTTTGTTAGCGATCGCCAAAGCTTTGCACATATCCTAGAAAATGCCAAAGTTGAAGGCAAACTACCCCTGCGTCTGATGCACGGCGATCCAAAAATCAATAACGTGATGTTTGACACTGCTACCCAGCAAGCCGTCAGCGTTATCGACCTCGACACTGTTAAACCCGGTCTGGTACATTACGATATTGGTGATTGCTTGCGATCGGGTTGCAATCCGGCTGGAGAAGAAACTGAGAATTGGGACAGTGTTTATTTCGATACTGACCTGTGCCAGGGAATTTTACAAGGTTATCTCTCGGTAGGAAAGGCATTTCTGACTGAGAATGACTATGCATATATATACGATGCAATTCGTCTCATCGCCTTTGAACTAGGATTGAGATTTTTTGCTGATTATTTAGCGGGGAATGTCTACTTCAAAGTCAAGCACCCAGAACATAACTTGGCAAGAGCGATCGTCCAGTTTAAGCTTACCGAAAGTATTGAATCGCAAGAAACGCAGATTTGCAACATTATCAAAGACATGAAATGAACGATCAGACCTTTTCCTTGCAACCTTTTCCTTCTACAAGATCCCTGCCTAATTTAAAAATTGCAGGTGATATTGCCAGAAATGGTAATAAACTTACCATCTGCTATATGCTTGAGGGCAATTTCAAAGAAATTGTAATCGCCCCGCCATCAAATACTCCATCACGCAAGCATAAACTTTGGCAAGACACTTGCTTCGAGTTCTTCCTTGGCATCAAAGATTCTGCACGGTATTGGGAATTTAACCTCTCCCCCGCCGGACATTGGAATGTCTATCGCTTTGATGGGTATCGTCAAGGAATGCAAGAGGAAACAGCTTTTGAAAACCTAGCGTTTAATGTTCAAAATCAAGCCGATGGTTTAATACTTGTGTTGGATGTAGATTTGGAGAAAATCATCTCGGCAGAACAAGCCATTGAAGTTGGCATTACTACCGTTATTAAAGATAGAGATGGTGAGGTTACTTATTGGGCGTTAACTCATCAAGGCGCGGAGGCTGACTTTCATCTGCGGGATAGTTTTATTGTTAAGTTGTGAGATATATTTTGATGGAGATACTCAAGCTGGTTGTAAATTTCAATACATAAATTTTATCCCTTAATTCAGCAACGCCAAAAATTACTTTTATGTCAGATGTTGGGTTTTAATTAGTTATTGGTTCTAAGATATGTTATCCAGTAATTCTAAAGCTGCAAGGCTTCGCATTTCATTGCTGTCCATTGCCAAACGTCTCATACAATTAACTTACCAAGTTCCAGTACAATACTTTAACCGTTATGCTTATGACACAGTGTTTATAGCGCCAGAGTTCTATTGGGGACAACCGTCTGTGGAAACTCGTTACCTCCAGCATGAGATCAAGCGTGATTATGAACATTGGATTGAACTTGTCAGGTTGGTGTTTGCCAAAGCTCCTAAAGATATCTCGAACAAGCTCAATGAAGCCGACAAAAAACTTCGCACATGGATTGAACTAGAAGATAATTGGTCGCTCACAGATAACTCAGAAAAAAATGAACAAAATTTGCGAAATGACATCAATGAGTTTGATGAGTTAATCCTTATTCTGGAAGCATCACCAGCTAAAGAGATTATTGTAATTCCAGATACAAATTCTATCGTTGCTGAATCTGATCCTTGTGCTTACCGTTCTCTTGTTGGTAATACAAATTTCACTTTTCTCCTTCTTCCAACAGTTCTTGGTGAACTCGATAGCCTAAAGAATAATCACCGAAATCCTGATTTTCGAGAGAAAGTTAAAAAGTCAATTTCTCGCATTAAAGGTTGGCGCAACCAAGGTTCCCTCATCAATGGAGTGACAGTCGATAAAAGTATAACAGTGCGTGCCGTAGCAGCAGAGCCAAATATGCAATATACCCTCTCATGGCTCGATTCTGAAGTGGGAGATGATCGGCTTATTGCGAATATTCTTGAAATTGAAGCAATATCACCTTCTGCTGAGATTAGTTTGGTGACAGGTGACATCAATCTTCAGAACAAGGCTGATGTTGCTATGATCCATACTGTAGATAATCCTAGCTCATAATACCGTGTTGTACCCAAAGTCATTAAATTTAATCGACCTTTATTGTGGGTATAACATTTGCTCATTAGTGATTGAGCATTTTGAAAGTAGGTTGGTTGCGATCGCATTTATTTTGAATATAAACTTGTTAGTGCTGGCGTCCGCATTATCCCAACCTATATCAAATCCTCACTCATGCTTGGCAATGGCATCAACAGCGGCATAGGTAGAGACAAAGGCTTTCGCTATTATACTCGCGGTTAGAGATGCATAGCAAAAATTAAGTAGGTAGGGACGAATAAAGCTCACTCGCAATCATAATACTTGTAAACTTTTTCGCCTACCTGCTTAATGGTAATTTTAAAAATTATCCCTATTTAAAATCGTTGTTTGAATATTTTAAAAGTGCGATCGCACTACCAGGCGGGAAAATAGGTTAAATATCTCAACCATAGCTATATTTACACATCTACACCTTTATGCATACTGCTTTATCCATCTATATATGATCAATAATTAGTAACGTTATTTTAGTAAAAAAATAAACTAATTTGCTTATTTCCCTTGATAGAGTTAATTAAATCTTAAGCGTGCAGAATATAAGTTAGATAGCTAAAAAGCAAATTATCAACTGTTAATTTATGCAAAAGATTTATGGCAATACTCAGGGGATAAAAGCTAGCCAAATAAAACAGTTACAACGGCTTTACGAGGAAAATCAACCAGCAGATAGATTAATTACGCCGGAATTTGCCCAAGCCTTAACTGCAATTAGCAAAGAAATTCATCACCCAGTTTGTTGTTATATCAATCGGCGTGGGCAAGTTATCCGAATTGCTGTAGGAACACCAAATCAAACTCAAATTCCGCCTGAAGAATTACCACGCCGCAGTGCCGAACGCTTGAGCGGAATCCGTTGTGTTGCTACTCAATTTAAATCAGAACCACCTGATGAAGCATCGTTGATCGCAATGATGCGTCAGCGCTTAGATGCTCTTGTAATATTAATTGCAACTGATAGCGAAGTAAAAGAAGCTTTTCTAACTTACCTTTTCCCCGATAGAGAAAGTCCTTGGGTAATTTCACCTCCTCTAAGTTTAGATGACTTAACCGAACAAGAATTTGATGAGCTAGTTCACGAATGGGAGAGAGAAATTGCTGATGCTGGAGATGGAATATTCCTATCTCAAGAAGTTGTCTCTGACCAAGACAGGGTGTTGCTGGTGGGAGTGCAGACAGAAGATGTATCTGTGCAACGGTTTGAAGATGGGGTGGCAGAACTAGTGCGTTTAGTCGAAAGCGCTAAGGGTATTGTACTGGATACAATGCGGCAAAAGCGCGTAGGCGTAGCCCGTCGCAGACATCGCATCCATCCCCAAACAGTAGTCGGTAAGGGAAAAATTGAAGAAATCACCCTTTTGGCTCAAAAACTAAGAGCTAATTTAATCGTTTTTGACCGAGATATTTCTGCATCTCAAGCCCGCAATTTAGAACAAGAGATTGGCATCCGAGTTGTAGACCGCACGGAAGTAATTCTAGATATTTTCGCTCAACGCGCTCGCACTCAAGAAGGTAAATTACAAGTAGAGCTAGCACAACTCGAATATATGTTACCTCGGCTGCGCGGTCGTGGTCAGGAAATGTCTCGATTAGGTGCGGGGATTGGTACGCGAGGCCCTGGTGAAACAAAACTAGAGACGGAACGGCGCACAATTCAACGCCGGATTGGTCAACTACAGGAAGAAGTAAACCAATTACAAGCACATCGCGCCCGCATTAGACAACAACGACAACAGCAAGAAATTCCGGTTCTGGCATTAGTTGGCTATACCAACGCTGGTAAATCTACTCTGCTAAATGTGTTGACTAATGCAGAAGTATACACCGCAGATCAACTATTTGCTACCCTCGACCCAACAACCCGCAAGGTAGTAATTACAGAACCAGAAACACAACAACGCAGGTCGATTCTGCTCACAGATACTGTAGGGTTTATTCACGAACTCCCGCCACCACTGATGGATGCATTTCGCGCCACATTGGAGGAAGTAGTTGAGGCAGATGCCATGATTCATGTTGTGGATTTGTCCCATCCAGCTTGGGAAAGTCATATTGCAAGTGTGCTGGAAATACTCGAAGAAATGCCTGAGATTCCAGAAAAAACTTTGATTGCTTTTAACAAAGTTGACCAAGTAGATAGCGAAACCTTGGCTAGAGTTCAACAAGAGTATCCCGAAGCTGTGTTTATATCAGCAACCCAGCGCTTGGGTTTAGAGACTTTAAAAATGCGATCGCTGCAACTAATTGACGAACCCGTTCAGGCGATCGCAGTCCCACAAAATTCATACTAACAAGAAGAAATTATATGATACCGACCATCATTGTTCACGGTGGGGCAAAAACCATCACAGACGATAAAGTTGCAGCCAACAATGCAGGCTGTACAGCAGCAGTAGAAGCCGGTTGGGCTGTACTAATAAGTGGAGGTACTGCCGCAGAAGCTGTTGAAGCAGCTACCCGTGTTCTGGAAGCTGATCCGACATTTAACGCTGGTCTTGGTGCAACTCTCAACAGCGACGGAGAGGTGGAGTTAGACGCGGCGATCATGGAAGGCTCTTTAAGTTGGGGAGCGATCGCAGCAGTTCAGGGCATACGTCATCCAATCTCGGTTGCACGAAAAATTATGGATGAAAAACCCAGGCTGCTAGTGGCGCGGGGTGGAGAACGCTTCGCTGTAGATTGCGGTGCCGAAATGTGTAAAAAACAAGACTTAGTAGCCGAGGAGCAATGGCAGCAGTGGAAGGAAGATCAGGAAGTGATTGATCGCCCCAATACTATAGGTTGTGTAGCTTTGGATGCTAGTGGTGTCTTAGCTGCTGGCACTTCAACTGGAGGTACTACGAAGCAGCAACAAGGTCGCGTCGGTGACACTGCCCTTGTTGGCTGTGGCTTATACGCTGATAATAAAATCGGCGGTTGCTCAACAACAGGTGATGGCGAGTCGATTATCCCGGTGGTTTTAGCTAAAACTGCGATCGATTTTTTGAGTGGAGACAGACACCCAGATGAAGCAGCACAGCTGGCAATTGATGCTTTAGTTTCTAGGGTTAAAGGTGAAGCTGGGTGCATCCTCATAGACCGTCAAGGACGCGTTGGCTGGGCGTATAACTCATCACACATGGCTTGTGCATATATGACCGCAGGACAAGACAAGGTGGCTGTCTTTACCAAGAAATAACTCATACCAATTCGTAATGGCTACGGTAATATAGGAATCCGGTTTGATTTTTGAAAAGATACGTAGGGTGCGTTAGCGACA
>NZ_JAYGHD010000089.1:0-16356 GCF_034932245.1 Nostoc sp. UHCC 0251 | reverse complement strand
GCTACGTCTCTACAAGGATTTTGGTATTATGCAAAATCATTTTCATACATGGAATAAGCAACGCCTGATTTTTAAAAGCTTTTTGCGCCTTGGGTATCGAGAGAAAGCGATCGCACCTCGGCTGTAATTCCTTCTTCTTGCCAAGCAGCTAACATCGCCGCCTCCACAGCCTTTGAGTGTAACTTATCTGCCAAAGCTAACAGTGTCGGCCCCGCACCACTAATCACCATACCATAAGCACCAGCACTAACGGCTGCGATGTTGAGAGCATCATAACCAGGAATCAAAGCTTTACGATAGGGCTGATGCAATTTATCTTGCAAACCTGTCTTTAGCCATTGTCCGTTACCAGTTTCCAAGCCGCGCAACAATAACCCCAAATGTGCCGTATTAAAAATCGCATCGGCGCGACTCACTTCAGTTGGGAGAACACTCCGCGCTTCTGAAGTGGAAAGTTCAAAATTAGGAATAGCCACAACTGGTACAACATCTTTATGCCAGGGAACATCGCAAATTTCCCAAGCGGCGCCACTGGTAGCAGCAAGACGACATCCTCCCAACAAAGCTGGAACTACATTATCAGGATGTCCTTCCATTGCGATCGCTAACTCCATCACCTGTGACTGAGAAAGAGTTGCACCCTCAAGTTGATTAGCAGCAACCAACCCACCAACAATTGCTGTCGCCGAACTACCCAAACCCCTCGCCAACGGGACACCTAACTTAATCTCTATTTTCACAGTCGGCGGTGTTCGCTCTATATGTTGATAGAACTTGACAAAAGCTTGGTAGAGAAGATTGCTTTCATCTGTTTGGACTCGTTCAGCTTCGGTACCCGTGACATGAATAGTTAACCTACCTTCTTCTAAGCGAGTGAACTTGAACTCGTTGTACAGCTTTAATGCTGCACCGATGCAATCAAAACCAGGCCCCAAATTCGCAGTTGTGGCAGGAACAGTAACAGTGATGGTAGAAACAACAGACATTGGTAAAACTCAGTAATCATAGGAATACGCGGGATGCGGGAAACTCAGACACTTCAGCGCTGAGAGGGAAGCGGCACGAGCGACTTTAATCGCTTTCAATATTCACCTCAACAACAAGTGTGTCAACAAATTCTCTCAACCGTTCTTGCCAACCAGGGACGGATTTTAATTTATCCTTAATTCCTGGTAAAACCTTAAAGCAAACAGGGTCTTTATCAAATGGTTGCTTGCTTGTAAAACCTAATTTGTGTTTTTTCTGGAATGGCATTGATGTTTGTCTTGTATATTGATATACTAATATATAATACATTGTAGACTGAAATAATGTCTAAAGCTAAAAAGTCAATGGGAGTGCAACAAGTCTTGCTATATCCCAGTGATGAAACCAAGTCAATATTAGAGTATCTTTGTCAGCAATCAGGCAAGCTTTACAATACAGGGATTTACTTTGCACGACAAACTTTTTTTAAAACAAATAAGCTGTTAACAGGCAAATTTGACTTAGCCTTTGAACCATCAATCGCAAAGTCAATGCTTGCTCAATCTCTTCCTTCTACGCCAATGCAACAAACTTTAATGTCAGTTACAGAGGCGTTCAAGTCTTTCAAAGAATTGAGAAACTTATTTTTATTGGGTGAATTGCATTTTAGACCCAAAGTGCCAGGGTATCTCAAGGGTTCTAAGTTATTCAAAGTTGCATATCCTAACTCAGGAGGACAAAAACCAACACTTATTAATGGTCAACTCAGATTTTCTTTAGGGCTAACAGTTAGGCGTTGGTTTGGTGTATCTGAATTTTTCCTGCCTATGCCATCAAACATTGACTACACAAAGGTAAAAGAGTTTACATGTCTACCGAAGAATGGTGCTTTTTACCTGGAAATCTCTTACGAAATAGTCAAGTCAAAATACGATTTAGATATAAATCAGGCATTGTCTATTGACCTTGGGACTGCTGACAATTTAGCTGCTTGTGTTGATACATTGAGTAACTCCTTGTTGATTGATGCTCGTGCAATGAAGGCGATGAATCAGTTGTGGAATAAAAAGGTATCGACACGAAAAGAAGGCAAGCCAGATGCCTATTGGGACAACTGGTTAGATCGTGTAACCCGTAAGCGCAACCATCAAATGCGGGACGGCATTAACAAAGCAGCAAAGTTAATTATTGACCACTGCCTTAAATATGGCGTTGGTACTTTAGTGATTGGGTGGAACCAAGGCTTTAAGGAATCTGCCAACATGGGTAAAGTGAACAATCAAAAGTTTGTTCAAATGCCTTTAGGTAAGTTGAAAGACCGATTAAATCAACTGTGTGATTTGCACGGCATTAGATTTATTGAAACAGAGGAAGCCTACACTAGCAAATCGAGCTATTTAGATGGAGACTCCCTACCCGTATATGGTCAAAAACCAGACGGGTGGAAAGCATCTGGAAAGCGGATTAAAAGAGGGCTGTATCAATCAGCAAATGGTTCAATTCTAAACGCAGATTTGAACGGCAGCGCAAATATTTTACGAAAAGTAGCCAGCAATCTAAGCATTGACTTAGGCTTACTGGGTAGACGGTGTTTGACGACCGTAGCGAGAGTTAGACTTTGGACACTACCTAAGTTTACTCTGTCCGCAGAATCTCAGTCCCTTCAGGGCTGAGAGTGTCAACAACCAGCATCTCATGTAATATCAATTCGTAATTCGTAATTCGTGATTCGTAATTAAGAAAGTTGGATTTACTGATAAACAATGATGTTGTGGCTTTTACAGCTACCTTTCAAATTGCTCTAAATATCGCCCTTGACCGAAGGATGAAACTGCTAAACCCCAACGACACTCAACCATTGCAAGTTATTTAACAAAGTTTAGGGGTTTAATTCCCTGTCTCTTGTGGCAGCACGTTTTGTGTCGGGGTAAAATCCCCGTTACAAAACATAATTGCGTTAGCGTAGCGGGGCGTAGCCCATTGCGAATTGCGAATTGGTTTAATCCACATTCCTGAAAGCATCATCAGAAGTTTTTCGCAATACCATTAACTAGATCGAATTCAAATCGCTGTTCGTAGTTTGTTTCACCATACAAATTGAAGCTAATAGTAGGTTCATCACCGAGTGCTTCAACGTGGTGAATTGCATCTGGCATCAAGGTAATAATTTCTCCTGGAGTTAAAATAAGATCCCCGACTTTCTCAATTCCACCATTATTATCAGTCCGTCTCCACAGCGTATTTTTTTCTTCTCCACTAATCAGTGCTACAACTCCCCAGGTAGCATGATTATGAATTGTTGATACTCTTCCCGGCAACCAAGCGACTGTCTGTACTGTTAAGGGAAAATCCGGCTCATCATATAGGGTAAGTACCGACCAGCCTATTTCTGGATCTGGTTCAAGATATTCACCTTGCAACCATTCTGAACTGATTAATAATCGTCGCACTAGCGGACAAATTGCTTGGAGTCGGTGGCGATCGCTCTTAATTTCATGGAGAATATTTTCAAGATCCGTTAAAAACCGATATAGCCGATATTGGTTTGTCGGTGATTCTAAATTATCTGCCACTTCTTCCCAGGCTTCGCACTTGCCATCTTCTCTCACTAACCAATCTTGACTTACCATATCTTTTCAGAACTCAATAATCGTTACATATCTGGAGCCTCAAACCTAAATCCTGCTTTACCCTTCATACCGATTTAATTAAGTTAAGTAAATCTTTGTTGGCATTAGGTTCGTAAAGCTGAGTCGCTTTGCGACACACTATGCAAACCCGACAGGAGTTTAGTAACTAAAAGGGTTACTTTAAATTAAATGTGTGAACTTTGCATCACTACAGTTCCGGTGGGACGAGAGACGTTTGCATCTGTCTCTAATGTGACAATTAACCCGGAAAATTGTGGGTGAGAAAATTCTTCGTACATTTTAGGAGTGAATGGTAACTCATAGGAAGCATTTCCCCAAGAATAGGGATTGACTTCACCGCAGGGTAACTTCTCGCTAGCAATAACTGTCCATAAGAAGTAGACATAACCAGCAGGAGGGGCGGGAAGATTTCGGAAAACCATTACTGCTTTTTGCTGCTCAGGATTGATAACTATACTCCCTGAACTGTTAGCTTTGGAGTTGACTCCTTTAAAAGTAAACAGTCGCGTTTCATCATTTTGGAGCATAGTTTTAACTAATTGAGCTTGGGCAAAATCTTGGCGTAAATGCTGGTTATCTGCGGTGACAACGCTCAGATTTTGACGCAGCTGATAGTTATCGACACCCAAAACTATCATAAACAGTGCGGCTACGCTACCAGCAATTTTTGTCCATCGAAGTGGCATTAGCGTAGTAGCTCTTGGAGAGTTTCGCTTAACTACAGGAAACTGTATGGCCGAGTTTTCAGCTTGTTCCAAAATTTTAGGCAGTAAATGGGCTGGTGCTTCTACTTCAGTAAAGCCATCTAGCACTTGTCGCAAAACTTCCTGCAAATCATCAACTTCGGCAATCAGTTCTGGATGTTCATCAAGTAACAGCCGAAACTCTTGGGCTTCTTCAGGCGTGAGATCATCCACGACAAACCCCGCAGCCAGGTTTTTGATGTGTTCGGGATCAAAAGATTTATTCATAGATTGATAAATCAGAATCTAGTAAGATGCGCTTGAGTTTTAGTAATCCTTGGCGGGTGCAGGTTTTGACTGTGCCTAGAGGGATATCGATTTTTTGAGCAATTTCTGACTGACTTAATCCTTGGTTATAAGCCAGTTCGATTACTTGGCGTTGTTTTTCGGGTAGTTGTGTTAGAGCATGGTAAATTTGTGCCGATCGCTCTGCAAAACTCGCCTGTTCAACGGGTGCTGGCTCTGCTGTAGCTTCATTTGTCATCGTTTGCCCCCACCTTTCCACAAGTTTGAGTTGTCTAGTTCGAGCACGTAGCTTATCAATCGCCCGCGATCGCGTAATTGTCACCAGATAGCGTACAAAAAAGCGACAATCAGGATTGCTAGATGCTTTGCGCCACAGTGTTAGAAAAATTTCCTGGGTTAAATCTTCAGCTTCTTGAGAGTCAGCCAAAATTTTCAGAGCTAATCCATAAACTAAGCGACCATGACGATTAAACAAAACGCTTAAGCCCGCAGAATCGCCATTTTTAAGCGCCACAAATAAAGCTTCATCCGTAGCACCCTGAAGGTTTTTAATATTTGACTGGGGAAGTTTAGGCTCCATACTGTTGCAAAAACAGGTTTAAACCCATAAAGGAGCAAATTAAGGATAAGCTTTTTTCCATCACCTCTTTCTTTCCTATAGGAATCCGGTTTGATTTTTGAAAAGATACGTAGGGTGCGTTAGCGACAGCGTAACGCACTATTACCAGGGATTCGGTGCGTTACGGATTTCATCCTAACGCACCCTACAATACTTAACTTTGTTCAAAAATCAAATAGTAATCCTATAGACTAAACCAAGTAACTCTTTCCTCTGGAAAATGCCATCTATTCTTATGACGCTTGGCAAAGCAAATTGGATTGAATGGACGAGGTATTTTTTGAAGCTACTGAAATTGTCTGATGATAATTTTCCCGGCTCTAAATGCCTTGCATATAAAGCGATCGCGCATACGTTATCAAACCAAGCAAACTTCCGACCAAAAACTCACTAACCTACGGCATATCAGACAATGGATTTAAACAGTTAGCCTAATTTTCAATACTCAAGAGTTATTTTAAATCCAATATCGGTAATCAATCGTCTTATAAACAGATGCGCCACAATTGACTACTCCAGTTTCAATATTAGGCCAGCATTGTGGCAGCATACTGCAAATTAAACGGTTTTAGCTTAAGAATAGGAAGAATTTTATGCACAAACACGCGAACTTCTTGCTCAAAATTTGTTTGAGCAGCCTGGTTTTTACAGTATCAATGATAGCAACAACCTCAGCCACTATTTCTGCAACTGAAGCTCAATCATCAATTACAAAGATTGCCCAGGCAAATCCCTGTGCTGCCAAAAATCCCTGCGCTGCTAAAGCCAACTCTGTAGGGGGGCCTCTAGCTAAAGAACTTCAAGGTAAACCCGTACTGGTAGATGTGTTTGCTAGTTGGTGTGCTGGCTGTAAGAATATTGCTCCCACCCTGTCACAATTGAAACAAGAATATTCCGGCAAGGTCAACTTTGTTGTCTTGGATGTAACTGATAAAGCCAAGCTCAAAGAGACGGAAGCAATGGCGCAAAGATTAGGTTTGGGGAAATTCCTCGAAGCTAACAAGAGTCAAACCAGCACAGTAGCGATCGTTGATCCGGGAACTGGTAACATTTTAGCTCTGTACAAAAATAATCCCAACAAAGCTGATTATACAAAAATAATCGAAACTGCTTTGGTAAACAATTAGTTAATTTATGGCTTTATTTGCCCCTAAAGATAGGGGCAATGCTAGCTTTTCATAATTGCAAACATCACTTAATTTTGAATCTAATTAAATCCAATTTTGATGGCTCAGTCGTCTTGTAAACAGATGCTCCACAACTGATAATTTCAATTCCTAATCTCAAGAAAATAAGCAGAAAATGCACGCCAAAGTGCAGGCAGCAACATACCATTAAAGCGTGAGCAGAATATCAATGTACAAACATAACAAATTTTTTCTTAGCCTACTGTGCTTGAGTGGCGTGATTTTGATAGTATCATGCAGCCCAACGAAATCAGATATTTCTCAAAATCAAGCTCCATCAACTACGGATGTTGCTCAAGCAAATCCTTGTGCCTCTAAAAATCCCTGTGCTGCTAAAGCCAAGTCTATAGGAAGACCTCTAGCTCAAGAACTTCAGGGTAAACCAGTCTTGGTGGATGTGTTTGCTACCTGGTGTCCCGCCTGCAAGAATATTGCCCCCACCTTGTCACAACTGGAAAAAGACTACAACGGAAAAGTTCATTTCGTAGTTCTGGATGTTAGCGATAAATCCACCACATCTGAAGCAGAAGCGAAAGCAAAACAACTAGGACTAAGCCAATTTTTAGCTGCAAATAAGTCTCAAACGGGAATGCTTACCATCATCGACCCAGCGACGGGGAACATCCTGGCACAGCACCGCAACAATCCAAATTTAGCAGATTACAAAACGGTTCTTGATGCTGCTTTGACTCAATAAATTAACGAAAAATGAGTTGTAACTAACGCGTTTACATATTGCACTATTTTCCGTGTAGACCGTCATTAGTCATTAGTCATTAGTCATTTGTGTTCTCGCAAGGACAAATGACAAAGGACAAAGGACAACCTCACTAGTAAATGTGCAATTTAAATGCATAAAAGCTTACCTAGCTTTGCCTTTGAAAAAGCAACTTCATTTTTAGATAACTTAAGGATACCTCCATGAAACAAATATCTCAGTCATCCACTGAGCCAAGCCCTTCCCGCCGTTCTAAAATCTCAAAGAAATGGTTAGTTTACGGTGGATTGGGATTGCTCTCCCTGGTTATAGTTCTCACTCTGGGGCCTGTAATCAGTCACCCTATTGAACGGGTTATTTCCATTGTCGAAAACCGCTATCAACAGTGGTTTGACCAACAGGACACGGCAAATCCTCTGGTGCTGCTATTTTTAGCATTTGTTGGTGGGGTACTTGCTAGTGTCTCTCCCTGTATCTTGGCACTTTTACCAGTCAACCTCAGCTATATCGGCACACTGAAAATCAAATCCCGTTGGGATGCTTTTAGTAAGGCTGGCTTATTTGTCCTGGGAGCAGTGACAATTTTAAGTCTGTTTGGTTTAGTCTCATCGTTCGCCGGAGCCGTAATGGTGGAGTATAGGGGCTATATCAATATAGTAGTGGGACTAATTATGGCAGTGATGGGTTTGTGGTTGATGGGGGTGGTAAAACTGCCTCTACCGCAGATGAATGTGAATCTCCCTCAGGCTGGCCCTTATGGGGTGGGTTTGACTTTTGCTCTGGTGAGTTCCCCCTGTGCTAGTCCAGTGCTGTTTGCTGTACTAGCGGCGGCCGCAGCCACAGGTTCGCAGGTATTAGGGACGCTGACGATGGTTAGCTATGCTCTGGGTTATACCTTGTTGATTTTTCTAGCGAGTTTATTTACGGGACTGGCGAAACAAAGTAAGCAATTGTTGAAACACTCCGAGGGAATTATCCGCTTTGGTAGTCTGGCGCTAATTCTAACTGGGGCTTACTACCTGTTTACTGGCACTCAATGGTTTTTGGGAGGTTAGGGACTTCCAAGTAAAAAAATAATCAATCGTTTTGGAAGGCAGGGGAAGAAAAAATTGGATAGTGACGTTGGATGCAGGAATTGAGTAATTTCATTTTTGGATGTCCATTAGGTTAATCAAGGTGGAGAATTTGGTGATTAGTGGTCAAAGCCAAACTCCAAAAAAACTGCCAGAAACTGACTCAATTTTCAACAACACTATCCCATAATTATATTGCCAGAACTTCTCGAATTTAGCGATCGCTCTTTTCCACATAAGAAATAGATTTCAAGAAGCTTACTTCAAAGTTCCCAAAACTGGCGTTACCTCAACCTCGGTAATTTGCGGAACCAAGAAACCCTTAGCATAAATCTGAGGATTGGTTTGCGAGACTATGGCATAAGACTGGCGAAGATTAGCATTGACTGCAACAGTCTTCACGTCGTACATCTGCATCGCCATCTTGGGATAGAAACCAATACCAATAATCATCAGCAAAAAACAGGCAGCGATAAACACCTCACGGGGTCTAGCATCCTCGTAGACTGCATCTTCTGGCACGAGACAGTCTGTACCAAAACAAACTGTTCCCTCATCTTCTTGATTTTCCAAGCTGGCATTATTAATGTCGCATAGGAGTGCTGCACCTTTACCATAAAATACCTCTCGCAGCATGGAAAGTAGATAGATAGGTGTGAGGATGACTCCAACTGCGGCGAGAAAAACCGTAACGGTGCAGAAAGTCGAACTGTAAACGTCACTGCTTGTCATACCAACGAATACCGATAGTTCGCCAGCAAAGCCGCTCATACCGGGAAGTGCTAGGGATGCCATTGCTCCAATGGTGAACAGAGCAAAGACTTTGGGCATGGCTTGACCAATACCGCCCATATCTTTCATTACCATTGTGTGGGTGCGATCGTAAGTAACACCTGCTAAGAAGAACAGCACCGATGCAATCAAACCATGCGAAATCATCTGCAACATCGCGCCGTTGATTCCCAAATCAGTGAAGGACGCAATCCCAAGCAGTACAAACCCCATGTGAGAAATCGACGAATAAGCCAAACGCCGCTTCATATTGGTCTGAGCAAAGGAGTTTAATGCACCATAGATAATGTTGACAACACCCAGAATGGCTAAAACTGGCGCAAAGTAAATGTGTGCATCGGGAAGCAACTCAAGATTCAGGCGAATTAGTCCATAACCGCCCATCTTCAGCAACACACCAGCTAAAATCATCGACACAGGAGACGATGCTTCGCCGTGAGCATCAGGCAACCAGGTATGCATCGGGAAAACAGCGAGTTTGACACCAAATGCAATCAGCAACCCTGCATAAAGCAACAGTTGTAGACCCAGCGGAAATTCTTTATTGGCAAGGGCGGTTATATCAAATGTCATATCACCGCCGCCGTATAACCCCATTGCCAGGGCTGCCACTAAAATAAATATAGAAGCCGCTGCGGTATACAACAAGAATTTTGTAGCCGCATAACGACGCCTTTGCCCACCCCAAATACAGACTAGTAAGTAGACGGGGATTAGCTCTACTTCCCACATAATGAAAAATAGCAGCAAGTCTTTGGCAACGAACACCCCTACTTGTGCAGAATACAGCACCAGCATCAAGAAATAGAAGAGGCGGGGACGGTGATCAACTTGCCAGGCCGAAAAAATCGAGAGTGTGGTGACAAATCCTGCTAGAAGCACAAGTGGCGCTGAAAGTCCATCTACTGATACCGCCCAGTTAAAACCTAACTGAGGCATCCAGGCATAACTTTCTACCATTTGAAAACTAGCACTGCTGGCATCGTAATGTTTCCAAAAGGCGTAGCACATCAAGGCAAAGTCTGCAATACCTATACCTAGTGCATACCACCGCACGCGCTTGCCATCTTTATCAGGCAGCACAGGGATAAGCAGGGAAGCAACGAGTGGCAGCAAGACAATTGCGGTAAGCCAGGGAAATTGATCCGCTATCATGTATATAGGAAAAAATACTTATTTGTGAATGATGTTATTCTACTAAACTTTGTAACAATTTCTTCATAAGTATTTGTCCCAGTTAACTATAAATATTTCTCCCAGTTAACCGCTTTGACTCAAAGACAATTGACTTGAAAATGGCAACTGTGGACTGGGGAAGAAAGATTTTTAGTTGCTCACGGTACTAATCCAGCCCGCAAAGCACGAACAGCAGCCTGTGTCCGGTCAGCAACACAAAGTTTATTGAGAATACCTCGAACATGAGTTTTTACAGTACCAACTGTTAAATAAAGCCTTTTAGCAATTTCTGCATTGTCACACCCAGCAACAATCAACTCTAAAACATCCATTTCCCTATGAGTTAAAGGATAGCTGACTATACTTTTCTCAGTATCTGGGTCAATACCTTCAATCAAGACTCGTTTTCCAGATGCCCCTCTGCTACCATCGGGGAAATCTTGACGTATTTGTTGTAGTACAAGGTCTGCGATCGCTGGATCGATCCATGAGCTACCTGCATGAGTCGTTCGCACAGCCTCAACTAATCTCTCAGTTTCGATATCCTTCATGCAATAAGAATCTGCACCTGCTGCAAATGCGGCTAAAACTGCCTGTTCGCTATTCTGCATGGTTAAAATTAGCAGCTTTGTAGTATAATCTTCATTCTCTGATTGATATTGCCTAAATGTGCGTGTTAGCTCAATACCATCCATGTCAGGCAAACCGATGTCAATAGTAGCGACATCAGGCTTGAGAGTTTTCAGAAGGTTGATGCCGTCGGCTGCATTGGCTGCTTCACCAACAATGTTAAACTCTGGCTGGGTTTGTAAAGCAGCCCGCAAGCCAATTCTCGTAAGGTTGTGATCTTCAATCACGAGGATCTTGATTTCATTCATAGTTTCTTAACTTTACTGTTATCTATCTAAAGTACAGATTAAAATAATCTCGTTCTTTTATTCGGGATCTTATACAAAAAGCAATGCAGTTGGTATTGTTCCCTTAACTTCATCTACCATTAGACATAAATAACCTTATCTTGTAAGTTTTTGTAAGGCAAGAGTTTCGATATGACAATAATAAGTCAATAAAAAAGTATTTTTATACATTAACCTGATGATAGATGTTTCATGGTAAACAATTTTTCATGGAAAATTTGGTAGTCAAAGTAAGTAACCATTAAAGAGTTGTGCTTGCAGTGGCTACGATGATTTAGATAAAAAAGACTAAACTACCTCACCCTAAGACCCAGACACAGATATGGATAATCAGATGGCTAATATACTTGCATAAATTAATATTTTTTAATACATGTGTTAAGAACAAAATCCTGGTGTTATTACTTAAAAATCAAGATTTTAATTCAGGAAACTTTAAAGGAAAATGTGAATCCTTAATAATCTCAACGCTGGTGAAGTAAGCTATTACTAGATTTGCGAGGGATAGCCAAGCACTTCTTTTTTTTATTTAGCCATGTCTTTAACTAAAACTGTCAAAAAAGATAAAATTCTTGCTGTTGATGATGTTTTTGACAATCTACTGGTCTTAGAAGCAGTCCTAGAAGATGAGGACTATGAAATTAGCTTGGTGGAAGATAGCAAAATGGCTCTGGCGATGGTTGAGGAGTCACCGCCAGACTTAATTCTCTTAGATGTGATGATGCCAGAGCTAGATGGCTATGAATTTACTCGCCGCATCCGGCAGAATCCGGCGTTGCCATTTATCCCCATTCTGCTGCTCACGGCTCACTATGAGTCTAGCGTTGTGGAAGGACTTGATGCTGGTGCAGATGACTTTATTCGTAAACCATTCGATCCTGATGAGTTACATGCACGAGTGCGATCGCTCCTGCGTCTCAAGCATAGTATCGACGAACGAGATCAGATGGCTAACTTGCGGGCTGATTTTGTCTCCCGTTTTACTCACGATTTACGTATACCACTGGTAGCCTCCAACCGGGTATTAAAATTATTGCTGGAAGGGAGGTTTTGCGATGTTTCGCCACAATTGCAAGAAATAATTGATACCATGATTGGCAGCAATCAAGACCTGCTGGAAATGGTAAATACCTTGCTAGAAGTTTATCGTCATGAGGCGGGCTGTAAAACCTTAAAAATTTCTCCCTGCAATATTCAGGAATTAGTTGGTGAAGTTTCCCAGGAATTAACTCCCTTAGCTGAAGAAAAAGGATTAGTTGTAAACATTGATATAGGTGAAACTGCAAGCACCGTCATGGGCGATCGCATCGAACTGCGGCGAGTTTTGACAAATATCATCGGTAATGCTATCAAATTTACAGACAAAGGTTCTGTAGATATTCGCTGCTATCTAACTCCGGTAGCTGTGATTATTGATATCCAAGATACAGGGCCGGGAATTTCTAAACAAGACCAAGCAATATTATTCGAGCGATTCCGCCAAGGTAAACACCAGCGTTCTGGTAGCGGTTTGGGACTATATC
Source organism: Nostoc sp. UHCC 0251 (assembly GCF_034932245.1). Taxonomy (NCBI): domain Bacteria; kingdom Bacillati; phylum Cyanobacteriota; class Cyanophyceae; order Nostocales; family Nostocaceae; genus Nostoc; species Nostoc sp. UHCC 0251. The sequence continues at coordinate 3,745 of NZ_JAYGHD010000089.1, read as the reverse complement.
TATCTCGCTGCATTATTGAAGCACATCAAGGCACAATTGATGTAACATCTGAACCGGGCAAGGGTAGTACATTCACTGTCCGTCTACCTGTAGCTAGTGAAAACTAAAAGTAGGGATTCATCGGAAAACCCAATCTGGGCTAAAATTCTGCCTTGTTAAAGTAAATTTAGTTGCCATCTGTGTATGTTTAAGATTCTTTTTTGAAGTTGATCCCAATGCACGTTTATGTGACCTTACTATAGGATTACTATTTGATTTTTGAACAAAGTTAAGTATTGTAGGGTGCGTTAGGATGAAATCCGTAACGCACCGAATCCCTGGTAATAGTGCGTTACGCTGTCGCTAACGCACCCTACATATCTTTTCAAAAATCAAACCGGATTCCTATATAACAAATAGGTGTTTTGCAATCAAAAATAGTGTTCACAGGCAAAATCTGTGAACACTAAGATAGAAAACTAAGATATGGAAGGAAGCAGACAAAAATAAATATTTTTACCGATCAATTTCTGGAACAATATTGGGACGGTATTGGCAAAATCCTGAAACCCAAGGGAAAACATAGATTTGAAAAAGGAAGAAGGTTCAGTAAATAATTATTTTACTTACACCTTCTTCCTAAATAAAGTTTAGTTTAGTCTAAAGTCTTTTTAACTTCATCTTTGATATTCTCAGCAGTGTGGCGGACTTGAGCTTCAGCTTGTTTAGCTTTACCTTCAGCCTTATCTTTAGGATCGCCAGTTACTTCACCAACCGCCTCTTGGGCTTTACCTTCGACATTTTTAGCAAAAGCTTTTGCTCTATCTTCGATACTCATATTTTTTCTTCCTAAGTATGTTAATTGTTGATTAGTTTTTTGTTGCTCGCTTGAAAAGCGCTGCAATATTTATAGATTACTTTTAGACAAGTTTTAATTCTTCTATCTGACGATGCTTTTATGAAGAATATTTGTATCCGTTGTACATAACTATTTAAAGGTTAAAGTCATCTTGAGAATTCAACTAGTATCCAAAAGAGAGAAAGGTATCATTATATTGTTCAGTCTTAAGACGAGATAATTTATAACTTCAGGTAGATAATGATGCTGATAAACCGCAACTTGGCTTATCACAACTGGATATAGTAAATATGTCAACAGGGTTCGGAGGCTTTCAGCTTGGTGGTAGATAGTGCATAGTGAGCCTGTGTATTCAATTCCGGGTAAATAAGATGAGATGCTTTAAAATACTTTCGTCTTTAATCACTAAATGAGGTTAGTTAAATGTCTGAACTTACGGATGAACTTCAATATATTTTCAATTGGTTAAAATCTACCAATCATGATTTCTTTGATTGTTACAATCCAGGTTTAACTCGCCAGCAGATTGACGAAATTACAAAGGATTTACCATTCCGGTTATCCGAAGAAGTATACGAACTTTATCAATGGCGCAATGGAACCGCCGATTTTGGTTATAACAATGGCTATTTACCACTCTATTTTTTGTTTCCTGAGCAATTAAGCGCCGATGTAATTTGTTCTTTTTGTTCCTTGCAAGATTCAGTTTATATTTATAAAAGTATAGGGGAAGCAACTAACTACGATGATGCATATTGGAAGCAACAATGGTTTCCTATTGCTGCGTATGAGACTAAAAGAATGCTTTATGTAGTTGGCGATCTCGATCCATCTCCAGTTTATCTTTGGGATGTTGATTGCCTTGAGGATTCAGTAAGAATATATAAAAATCTTATCAGTATGATATCTGTAATCGCAGAGTGTTGTGAGTTTGGTTTATATCAATTCATACCAGATGAAGATGGCGAAGAAGATGACATGATAATCCGAATAGATGAAGAAAAACTAGAACTTGAAAAAGAGATATATCGAAAATATAACTCATAATTTAAAAAATATGAAGTTAGATAATAACAAATTGCTTCCTTAGAAAAACTGTGGTAATTAAATATTAATAAAAAAGAGTTTGAATAAAAAGAATAATGAAATACTTATTTATAATTTGGGTGCTTATACTCTCTTTAGTCGCTCCTAGTGCAGCGATCGCTGACGATAAGCCTCTTCATGTCTACGCTCAAGCAAGACAGCCCTACACCTTAATATCTGGACTTGGCACAATCCACCATCCAGTTTCCACTTCTAATCCCCAAGCGCAAGAGTTTTTCGATCAGGGATTAAATTTGATTTACGCTTTTAATCATGATGAGGCAGTGCGTTCTTTTCAATATGCTGCCAAACTCGATCCCCATTTAGCGATCGCCTATTGGGGTATTGCTCTAGCTCTAGGCCCTAATATTAACTTAGCAATTGACCCCAACCGGGAATTAGCTGCTTATCAAGCGGTACAGCAAGCTTTGGCACTTTCCACCCAAGCATCTGCCCAAGAACGAGACTACATTAACGCCTTAGCAAAGCGTTACTCCCAAGATACTGATGCAGACTTGTATCAGCTAGCGGTAGACTACGCAAAAGCAATGGCAAACCTAGTCGAGCGCTATCCTGATGATTTGGATGCGGCGACGCTTTACGCTGAAAGCTTAATGGATCTGCATCCTTGGCAGCACTGGACTAAAGATGGCAAACCACAGCCAGATACAGAGAAGATTGTAGCTGTTTTGGAATCTGTTCTCAAACGTAACCCAAATCATACGGGAGCTAATCATTACTATATCCATGCGGTGGAAGCCTCACCTTCCCCAGAACGGGCCCTTGTGAGTGCCAAACGGCTCGGAACCCTAGCGCCAGCGGCGGGACACTTAGTACACATGCCTTCCCATATTTATTTCCGTGTGGGAGATTATCAAGGGGCAATGCAAGCAAACGAGCAAGCGATCGCACAAGATGATATTTACATCAAAAAATATCAAGTCCAGGGCACTTACGCCATGATGTACTACAACCACAACATACATTTCCTCATGGTGGCCAGTAGCATGGCAGGAAAATATAAAGATGCTCTCCAAGCCGCAGAGACGTTAGTCGCAAATGCTACTGCAATTGATCCGTATGCACCAATGCTTGAGGGATTTTTGGGCAGCAAAATGCTGATTCAGACACGCTTTAGTGATTGGGATGCCATCTTAAAAACTCCCGCCCCCGATGCTAAATTGCCTACTACCACAGCACTTTGGCATTTTGCTCGCGGCATGGCAAGCGCAGCCACAGGCAAACTTGAAGATGCAGCAAGTGAAAGTCGGGCATTGCTTGCCGCCAAACAGGGAATTTCCACCGAAGCAACTATTGGATTCAGTCCCGCCAGTCGCATTTTAGACATTGCCTCAGAAGTTCTAGACGCCAAAATTGCTAGAGAAAAGCATGATTATGAATCTGCCATTCAATTGCTAGAAAAAGCAGTAGTAGCAGAAGATGCCCTTGATTATGTGGAACCACCAGACTGGTATCTTCCCACGCGGGAATCTTTGGGCAGTGTGCTTTTGGCTAAGGGTGACTATGCACAGGCCGAGAAAGTCTTTCGTGCTGATTTAAAAAAATATCCCCATAATGGGCGTTCTCTATTTGGCTTGCAGGCAAGTTTGCAGGCACTGGGCAAAGATGAGGCTGCTCAAGTTGTCAAAGCTGAATTGGAAACAGCTTGGAAAGGTGATAAGAAGCAACTTGACATAGCCAAAATTTATTGAACAATTCAGAATCCAGGAATCAGCTATGTTTCAGTTGCGCTGCTTCGCTATGGGATAAAAAAGAGGGGTAAAGGTTAAAGGGTAAAGGGTAAAGGTATGAATTAGGTTG
>NZ_JAYGHD010000088.1:0-16663 GCF_034932245.1 Nostoc sp. UHCC 0251 | reverse complement strand
AGAGGACGACTTGCCGCTAGTCGCTTTATCGCTACTGGACGCGGTGGATTACCCCAAAGTCCGAATGAACCGTTGCGGGGACAAGCAGTAATTACTAGTTGGGTAGATTTGCCCGCACAAGCAACAGCTATCACGGATAAATTATCTACTGCATCTATGACCAAATCTGCCGATCGCATTGTGGAGGCTCAAGGATGGATTGTTGATGCTAAGGGTGATGTGATTCTTGTGGCTCAATATCCACAAAGTTCTTCTATTCCCTCTGCCATTTCCTGTAATCAATAATTCGTTACTCCAATCGAGGGAGGAATTCTTATGAAACCCAAGAGTTATAAAAACAATCAGTGGCAACGAATGTGCAACACATGGTTCATTCGTCCGTTAAAAAGACATGACTTGCCTGTTTTCATTCTCTTGGTTCTGGTGACAGCTTTTTTGTGCGTTATTACTTTTCCTGTTGCTGCAACTGTAGAGACACAAAATATTGCAACTCTTGGAGTGTCAATCCAAAATCCGACTGCACAAACACAAGATTTGCTGCAACAAGGGAAAGTGCTATATGAAGCAGGACAGTTTGCAGAAGCGGTTAAAGTTTTGCAACAAGCAGTTAAAAATTATGGTAGCCAAGGCAATGAATTGCGGCAAGCTGTAGCATTAAGTAATTTGGCATTGGCATATCAAAAACTGGGTAATTTGCCACAAGCGCAACAGGCAATTACAGATAGCTTGAAGTTGGTTGAAGAATCCTCCAATGCCCAAAATCTTCAAGTTCTGGCTCCAATTCTGGATATTCAAGGTAGTATTCAACTAGACTTGGGACAAGCTGAACAGGCACTTAATACCTGGCAACGTGCGGAAGTGAGCTACAAGCAATTAGGCGATCAAAATGGCATTACCCGCGATCGCATCAACCAAGCACAAGCATGGCAAGTATTAGGATTTTACCGTCGGGGTTTGACAATCTTGACTCAATTGCAGGAGCAGTTACAATCAAAACCTAATTCAATCACAAAAGCAGTAGAATTACGCTCTTTCGGTGATGCTCTGCAATTAGCCGGAGATTTGGAACAATCCCGCCAGGCATTACAGCAAAGTTTAAAAATTGCTCAAGAATTGGGTTCTCCTCAGGATGTGAGCGCTGCTTTGTTCAGTTTAGGCAACACGGCACAAGTACAACAAGATTTGAAAGGAGCAATAGAGTTCTATCAGCAAGCTGCTGCGATCGCTCCTAACCCAATTGCTAAAGTCCAAGCTCAAATAAATCAGTTTAACTTGCTGGTGAACACGGGACAAACAGCCGCCGCGCAGACACTATTGCCGCAAATCCAAACTCAACTTGCAGAACTACCTGCTTCTGTGACAACTATCTATGCCCGCATTCATCTAGCTCAAAGCTTGATGAAATTCGGGACTACACCCAAAGCGATCGCTCAAATCTGCGCGATCGCCTTGCAACAAGCTCAAGATTTAGCAGATAAGCGAGCCGAAAGCTTTACCCTTGGGACTTTGGGCAGTGTATACGAGCAAACTAAACAATGGTCAATTGCCCAGAATCTCACCCAACAAGCACTGATCATCGCCCAAACAATCAACGCCCCAGATATCGCTTATCGTTGGCATTGGCAGTTAGGACGTTTGTTAAAACAGCAGGGAGAGATTAAGGGCGCTATTACCGCCTATGATACCGCTGTTAGTGAGTTGCAGATTCTCCGTAGTGACTTAGTGGTTGTAAACCCAGATGTCCAGTTTTCCTTTAAAGAAAGTGTAGAACCTGTATATAGAGAGTCAGTAGAATTACTGTTGCAGTTCCAGCAAACTGATCCGAGCGAAGTAAACCTAGACAAAGCTAGACAGAGGATTGAAGCACTGCAACTGGCGGAATTAGACAACTTTTTCCGGGAAGCTTGCATTAATGCCAAAACTGTTTTGCTTGACACAGTGGTAGATAAAGATAATCCCACAACCGCAATTATTTATCCAATTATTCTGCCTTCTCAACTCCAAGTGATTGTCAAAATTCCTAACCAAGCACTGCGTAATTATACAGTAAATAAGCCGCAGAAAGAAGTAGAAGGTCTTGTAAAACAACTTAGAGAGTATCTTTTAGAGCCTGACAGGACGGAGGAAGTGCAGGCGCTGTCACAGGAAGTCTATGGGTGGTTAATCAAAGAAATTGAGTCAGATTTAAACAAAAGTGGTGTTAAAACCCTTGTATTTGTACTAGATGGAATATTGCGAAACGTACCAATGGCTATACTGTATGACGGTCAGCAATATCTGGTAGAAAAATATGCTGTAGCGCTCAGTTTGGGACTCCAGTTACTCCCACCCAAACCTTTGACGCAAACCAAACTCAACGTACTAGCTGCTGGGTTAGTAGAACCACCACAAGGCTTTCAACAACAATTTCCACCCCTACCAGGAATTAAATCAGAATTTAACTCAATTTCCCAAGCGATCGCATCTACCACCCAGTTACTAGATCGGGACTTCAACAGCAAAAACCTAGAGAGTGAGGTGAATGCTGTGCCATTTAATGTGTTACATCTGGCAACCCACGGTCAATTTAGCTCCCGTGCTGAGAATACTTTTATCCTTGCTGCTGATGGCCCCATCAACGTTACGCAATTTGATAGCCTGCTGCGTCGTCGGGATGAAACTCGCTCAGAAGCTTTGGAAATGCTGGTTTTGAGTGCTTGTCAAACTGCTACTGGTGACAATCGCGCCACGCTAGGGCTAGCAGGAGCATCCGTGAAAGCTGGCGCTCGTAGTACGTTGGCTTCACTGTGGCATATTAATGACAAATCTACTGCTATTTTAATCGGTGAATTTTATCGTGAGTTAGTTAAAACTAAAGTAACAAAGGCTGAAGCCTTGCGTCGTGCCCAAGTAAAGTTGTTAAAAGATTATCCTAATTACAGTCGTCCTGGCTACTGGGCACCTTATGTTTTAGTTGGTAACTGGCTGTGACAAAGCCTATGTTTTAGCAAATGAATATAGATGATTAACTAAAAAACTCAAACGTGAGTGTTGAATTGCAGATGTTACAGAAAGCGATCGCAGGTAAGAAATACGGCTATTAAAAACCGGGGTCATGCCCCGGCTTTTTAGGTCTGTGTCGTCTCGATTCAACAGCCGTCTGGTCCACAGAAACTGTGCCCGTACAGTACCTCCGCGTCACAGATATAGATCATGCCCGCAAAATCGAGGAAAAACTTTATTGCGATCTGATCCGCAATATTCTCGGCCATATCCCGATCCGGGGTGAGCACCTCGAATTTTATATTCGCATTGATGTCAGAAACGTTGGGTTGTCCCGACGAGCGCACGTTGCGACTGCCTTTACCGCCGGTTGCCAAAACCGTATAACCGGTTGCCCCGGATTCTTCGATGATATCGGCGATCTTTTTCAGCAGAATCTTTTCCGTGACGATGACGAGCTTTTTGGCTTGCTTGGCCATGTTGGTTACCTCCTTACCGTAATTGATCTTATATATTGAGTCGTTTGGTCTGCCGGGTCAAGGGAGCGCCGACAGACCGCGACCCGTCTGGGATTACCTGCCGCCGATCGCCTGGGCAAGCCCGAGGAAAAGCGGTATTCCCACGCCAATCGCAATGGGTGTACCGACGGCTGTGGAGGCACCGATGTAGGCGGAGGGATTGGCCGACGGAATCCCGGCTCGCAACGTGGGTGGGCCTGAGATGTCTGAACTGGAGGAGGCGATGACGGCCAGAACCACAACACCGCCCATGCTGAATCCTGTGGCGTAGTGGGCAATCATACCGAGACCGAAGGCGATGAACCCATGCAACAGCGGTGCCACTACGCTATACACGACGTACCACTGAGCCACCTTACGTAGTTCGCCAAGTCTTGACCAAGCCTCCATACCCATGACCACCATCAAGATCGAAAGCAAGCCGCGAAAGGCGGGATCGTAGAAGCTTTTATAGACACTTTCCGGCCGGGCGATTATGCCAAGAGCAAGGCCGAGCAACATTGCCGATAGGGCAGGACCCTGGAGGCTTTCCTGCACGATCGGCCATATCTTGACCCGATTATCCGCAGACTGCTGCTTGCTGAGATACTCTTGCCGGGTGCTGGGATAATCCTGCTGATCGGGATAATCGCCTGCTGCAACGGTCTGCTTGCTGAGATACTCCTGCTTGCTGAGATACTCGTCTGCTACACTACCCTTCTTCTTCTTCTTGTTGAGATAAATGTTGGCTATCACAATCGCAGTTACGAGCGCTGGGATATCCATGAAGGGATAGAGTGCGCCAGCCCATGCCTCGTATTGCATTTTTTGTCCATCCAGTACCGTCAGGGCGGCGGCCATAGTAGAGCCACTCACAGCACCAAACAACCCCCCGGTCGCAATCGCATCCACGGTTTTGACCTTCGGCAGCTTGGCCAATGTATAGCGCGCGATGAATACAATGAGAATTCCTAATGCCATAGCAAACGCTACGGGCAACACCATCTCCGTTAGGTTGGAATTGCGGATCGCCTGACCACCGGTCAGACCGATTTTCATGAGCAGCATGAAGACGATGATTTGAGTAATCGCCTCTGGAATTACCAATTCGCTACCAAGGGCGGCAATGACCATACCACCAATGAGAAAGCTGAGTGTTGGGGACTGCAACTGCTTAACGAAGTCCACTAAGAACAAGGACAAAAAATCCATGAATACCTCCTTCCGCCTCCTCTAAAAAAGAGCGATTATTGTGATAAGTGAGCTTTAAGAAGTAAGGGTGCAGCGCTTCAACCCTGCCGACAGGTGTTCGCGTAACACCTGTCGGCAGGGGGTTCAAAGATGGCCGGCCGCTCTCCAAATGGGACTGGAAGGTGTCGCTGTCCCGTAGTAACTTCTATAGATCAAGATATATTAAGACCCAAAATTCTATGTACTTAAGCTTATCCTTAAATTCGCACAAATTTGCGATCGCTTTACATGGATATGCCAAGTAATTTCAAATTCAAATCATAAGTTTTCCTTTTATTTTCAGAAAACCCGTATATCTCTGGTCAGTGTAAATTGCGATCATAGAATTTTCTCTATAGAAACCATTTGGGATCTTTTCTAGACATATAAGGGTTACTAGAAGGCTGTTTTAAACAACCTAGTAAGCAATTGCTGAAAAAGTCTGAAATCCGGCTTTGCACAAAACTTATAGCCGGAGAAATAGATGCCAAATGGGTTCTATACACGGATATTGCACCGAGGACGGTATGCGATCAGCCAAATCGGAAGAGTTGCGTGGACACCACTCTTCTAGCAATGACTGAGCTAATCAATCGACATTTCAGGGGGAGCTGTTGACGGTTCATAAGTCGTGGATGGATTGTAACTGGCGAGGTTAAACCACCCCACCGCCAGTAGGAGACCGAACCCACAGCCCAACAAAAAAGTCCAGGCGTGAGATGACTCGAGCACGCAGAGCAGGCGGCGATCGCTGCTATATACCTGCACTAGCCAGCCTTCGCTGGTGTTGACAAATTTAGTCGGCAGTTTAGTTGAGTCAAACTTGTTCATTGTGTATGCTCCATGCTGATCGAATGTATGTGGCGGTGGCGGGCAAGTGCCCGCCGCTACGGAAATACCTGTCAGAAATTCACCTGTGAATGGAGAGTGTCTCAAGGAGAGAGGCTGGGTCGCTCAAACCTGACGTTGATGTCGAACAGAAGACAGACATCTATGCTTTCGCCTTGAACGATATTCTTAAGTTTATACTTAGATTTACTGTTTGAATGGTGGTCATAGCGGCAAAAGAATAAGTGTTTTTTATAAAATGCTTCCGCTAATCTGATTCAATCTTTCGGGAGCATCCACTTTTGGAAGAAACATAATTCTGATACTCCGAAAACCCTACTATATGGTTCATCTAAAAAAGTAGATCCGCCGAAAGTGGATGCTCCCAATCTTTCTCAACAGAGGGTAGTGAATTCGCTGATCTTTGGCATAAACTTAAAAATATGGTTCAAGCCAAAACCATAGAGTATTGCCTTGAATTGTCGTAACAGAACGCATCAAGAGGTAACCCACATGACGATTTGAATCCATAAAAATACGATTTAGCTTGTCAGCAAAGCTAAAAATAATACTAATAATCGTACGTTTTACTTTCGTTTGGGTGGGTTACGTCAATACACCGATGAGTTTGTCGTCCTTCACTGTCAACAACCGAGATACTTTGTTGACCCGCTTCACTTACCATTTTGGTGAGAGTGTTGTCAGTGCCTACATAGCATGGTGCTACTTTCACTCTTCAATTGAATTACGATGCTTATAACGGTTTGCTTAAGGCAATGAGGTTTTAGCATGGCAAAAAAGCACATTGTAGACTTAAGCGAGGATCTGATTTGCTAATTACCAACTCTCATGGAGTGGCGATCGCTCAACGCTTAAAAATTCCTCTTTATCGTTAAGGTATCGCCATTTTTGACCGTTTGGATCATGTTCATTTTACCAAAGTTGGCTATCAAGGTACTATGCAGTTTTTGTTTGATATTGGCAACCTGTTTTTAGATCAAATCTGCGTAGATTAAATTATCTGAAGAAGGGCTTTTATTCCAAAATCGTAGTCTGAATCGGACATGTTGGCGCAGATATAGCGTTTCTCAATCTAGTGAGGTACGTTTTTAAAGCTACTTGTTTTGATATAAAAGGTTCGTGTGTACTTCAGTAGCCTGGGAAACGCTATAAGCGTGTTTCATTAAATGTAAGGGTACGAGCGATCGCTATAGTTAACGCTCTTGGGTAAGTATTGCTAAAAGACAAGAAAGACAAGATTGAGACTTCTCCCCTGCTTTCTACTCCGCTTAATTAAGGTTCTGGAACGATCGCAACACCATCCCTAAGATTGAGCAACCCTGAGACAATAACTTTATCTTCTGGCTGTAATCCTTCAATAACTTGGTAATTATTATCTTTGATCTCGCCTAGCTTCACTCGTTTTTGCCGAGCTACTTGTTGAGATACACCTTGGGGAGATGTTTCTGTTTCAACTATATAAACAAAAGTGTCCCCACCTACACGAGTCATTGCTGTTGTGGGGATTAAAATTCCGGGGCGCTGATTCCAAAATACTCTAGCCCTTACCAATTGATCTGCACGTAACTGACCCTTAGCGTTGTCAAAAAGTGCTTTGATCAGTATTCCTTGTGTTTCATTACTGGCAATAGGTGAAATGAAAAATATCCTACTTCTACCCAGCTTTTGACCTTGTGTGTTCATAACCTCCACTGGCATTCCCTTGCGCAGTTGGGGCCCTTGCTGTAATGGCACAGAGATATTGACTTCTAAAGGTTGATTTTGCGCGATATTAACTAATTGTGTGGAAGTATTAACTAAATCACCTACTTTCACAGCGATGTTGCTAACTGTGCCACTAAAGGGAGCGGTGATTTTGTCGGACTGGAGGTTTCCTTGTTGTTGTGGAATATTTACATTAGCTTGCTGCAAAGTTTGTTCAGCCTGCAATATGTTAGCTCGTTGGGCTTGAATTCTAGAATCAATTGCATCAAGATTAGCCTTTGCATTGGCGAGCCTATTAGCAACCTGATTGCGAGTTTGTCGAGATACGGCTCCTTCCTCAGCTAGGGTGACAAACTTTTCGTAGTTCTGCTGGTACAATTGCACATTTGCAACGTAGGATGGTCGTTGTGCTTCCAGAGATTTGAGTGTAGCGCGGGCGTTTTCCAGTTGCACTAAAAAACCCTGAGGCACAGCATTGCTTGCACTGACACCTGCTTGTGACATAGGATCTACTTGGAGAATTGCCGCTCCTTGTGCGACTGGATCTCCCGATTTGACAAATATCTGGGTAACTTGGCCCTGAATCCTCGGCTGGAGCGTAACTGAGCGCTGGGATTTTAGGCTAGCAATAAAATCTGAACTTTCCTCAATTATGCCGCTTTGTACTGTCGAGATTTTGACTCTTACCCCTTGAGGTTGAGTATTAGCAGTTGAAGGTGCTGGATTTTGCGGAGTGAGCAAACGCCAAACTAGAGTTGCTCCGCCCCCTAACAATACTAGTGCAACTAAAACCCAAAGCCACCGCCGTTTTCCAGAAGGTGGCTCAAATGAGGTTTGTGGAGCTTTTTCTCCAAAATCGGTTTGAGGCTCAGGGGATGTCATGGCTTATGAGGAACTTAAGGAACAAATTAACTAGAATTCAATCAATATTTCATCTGTTGATATGAAAATTACTGATTTAGCATGAGGTTTTGTGGCAAATTATGTGTTATCTCATCCAAATATACAGTTTTGATGATTCTGTCTAAATCTACCCAAAGGTGAATCCCTAATTTTCCATCCTGTTATTGTGGACAAGGTTTGATGATGCTGGCATACCCATGATTCCACCGCACAAAGTTGGTGATCTGCCTGAGTCAATATGTAAGTTAATCATACGGCTAGTTGATCCTAGCTCAATCCTTCTAGGGACTTCCAACTAAAAAATAATCAATCGTTTTGGAGGGCAGGGGGAGAAAAAATTGGATAGTGACTTTGGATGCAGGAATTGAGTAATTTATTTCTTGGGTGTCCTCTAGAGTGCTTTCTGTTCAAGCTTCCGATTAGAAAATTAACGGCTAAACTCTGCTTCTGGCAAGCCAACAAAAGCCTTACCAACAGTTACGTAGGGTAGTAGCCCAAATAATTCAAGTTCAGGACTATGAGTAGATAAAGGTAAGCGAATATTACCAATGTCCTTTCGGCAACCAAGAAAAAATAATCGCCGCCTTAACTGAGGAGTACCAAAATCAGCAGCTAAAAGTACACCGACTGAGATGTTGTAACCCAAATTCGCCATCTGATCCCAAATTTGCTGGAATAGTGTGCCACTTGCAATCCCTTTGAGGTTAGATACATTTTCCATAACGAAAAAGGGCGGGTACAAATGCTCGACAAAACGTAAAAATTCATAAATCATACCACCTCGATTATCCTGAAAACCTTTTTGTTTACCTGCCTGACTGAAAGCTTGGCAAGGTGGTCCTCCAAAGACAATATCTGGTTTCTCAACTTCACCGGAAAACTTTTGCCATAAACTTAACGGGTTTTCTACAGTGGAAATATCATTTTCCAAAACGCAAATATCGCCACCAAAAAAACCACGCAGTGTTGCACAAGCATCTGACCAACTATCGAGAGCTACCTTAGTTTCTATACTACCTGTAAGATAAGCACCAATATCCATACCTCCTGCGCCGCTAAATAGGCTGAAAGCTTTAAGGGAACGATTTTCAAATCCTAGTGACTTTGCTTGCTGAAGTAAAGATTTAAACACAGCTTCTGCAAGCGGTACAGGTACAGCATTACCTACCTGAAGCTGAGTACTTGTTAGCGTTCCTTCAAACTTCATCTCGTCAGGAAAACCTTGTAAACGAGCTGCCTCTCGCACAGTAATAAATCGGTTTTCATAGGGATGGACAAATTTATTGAAAATGTATCCCGTCACTGTTAATGAGGGTTTATCTGGATCAAGACGAATTATTCTTAAATTTGGCCCACCTTGACGATTTGGATCGTGCTTGAGATAAAATTTAAAGCTTTCATGCCAAAGCTCTTCAGGTAAATCCTGCATTTTTTGCCCAATTTTTAAAGCATCGATACGCTTTTGCACATCTGAACCAACCCGTCTAGCAATGTGATTTGTAACCAATTTGCACGGACTATTAAAATTGGAAATTTTCTGAAATCCAGTCATCTCTCACATGGCTTTGGGTGAAGGTGATTATACCATCAAAAAGATTGTAAATCTCTTTTTCAGGCGGCAAATCTGCAACTTTTTTTGCTTTTCCTGTTTCATCTAGTGTCCACATAACATCCTGAAGGTCGAGCAGGTAATCATTATAGTGACGCACAGCATGAATGTTAGACAGCAAAGCAGTTTTTACTGCCATTTGACTATGTTTTGGTTTTCCTGTAGCAGCAATTTTTAAAACTTGATAAATCCCTTTTTTAATATCATCAGTTCTGTCCATTCCTACGCTAGATTTACCATCAGAGACGGATTCGTACCCATCACCACTCTTTCTCAATGGCCAAGTCAAAGGTCTAGGAGTAGGTTGTCCACAAGCATTTGTTAACCAATAAACTGCTTCAGGTATAGTTCCCCTACCCCGTGCTGCTTTATTATACGCAGAATAGGCAATATTCCAAAACTGAAAATATCGATAAAATAGTTGATTATCCAGACCAAAACTTCTGCCAATTTGTTCGTATGCCCATGTCGGAGAACTATGGCTTGCTTTTACTCCTAAATCCACAAGTTCATAGTTCCAGTAGTTTTCTTCTAACTTGGGCAGAATTATATGCAAGTTAGATGATGCCAGAAATGAATTGTCTGTAGGAGAGTGCGAACAAGGTATTGGTTCTCCATTTTCTCCCATCTCGGTTTGTACCTCAACCTTCGCTGCTAGAGCAAGTGTTGTCAATGGTGCGGCTTTTACTTCTGCAAGTAAGACTACACTCTCTTTTTCATCATGAATTATTACGTCAACGGGTTCAGCACCATGATAAATTTTTAAATTCCTCGAATTAATTTTAAATAAATGCCTTAGAAATACACACAGCAAACGACTTGTGGTTTTGCCAATAGTTCCAGATGGTAATTTGTTTGCCTGATGATAGTAAAAATTACCTTGTAAAACACATCTTGGGCAAGTATTAGTGTATGGGTAAATTAATAGAGGAATATTATTTACTGGACAATAAAGCCATCCTTTATTGGTTAGTTTTGTATAGTACTCAGCAGATACAATCAGGTCAAAAGCTGCTGCCAGTGATATACCAGGATTGGTAGCAGTGTGTTTGGTATTTTCCAAAGCTTGCTCAATCAGAATGGAGGTTAATGCTTCTTCATGGGGATTTACTTCCAGAGCTTTCACTCTTCCTAAAAGGCTGACTATCCAATCGGCCTTAATTGGTTCAGGTTGATTACTTTGCACTATTCTTCAAAATGCGATCGCACTAATACTATAGGCTCTTCTTTACTTATTATGCTAAATCCGTATGTAAATAAGCTTGAATGCCTTGCTGGGCAATAATAACAGGCGTTAATATTAAATTTTGAGGCTGAATTCATAGATCGACGCTATAACTGCCTAAAAGGCTTGATTTTCAAGGCAAGTTACGAACTTTGATTAAAATTTCAGCATAATAAGTACTGAAGAACCATACTATACAAGAGCATAACAGCGATGGCGTTGCCAACGCCAAAGGCGATCGCACTCATAGACAGCACCTTTGTTCAACTAACTGTAATAACTGTTCCTAGACTCTCATTCGCCAATCTATCCACCGCACATACGGCATAGGTTCCAGCTTGTTGGACAGTAGCGAAGGTTGTACCAGCAGACAAAATTCGCTGAATTGTCCAAGTATCGCCAGCTAGTCGATAAAGTGTCCAAGAACGAACTGGCTGATTATCACCAGGCTGCCAACTTAATTTGCGGTTATTAACTTGTAGTTCAATGGGTGGAGAGGGCGGTGTTGTATCCTGCCAAGATAAAGTTGGAGCTAGCGCAGGTTTGTTATAAAGCAGACTTTGGAATTTATCAGCAATGCCCTCACTATTTTCCGTCAAAACACCGACATTAAAGAAAATATTCCCCAGCGATAAATTTCCAGCTTGGCTACGACTAATTTTCACCTGCTTTTCAATCTCATCACTCTCCCGACTCTTGTTGCTTGGTTCTGTCAAATTATTACCAGCGTAAACGTGTCTTTGTTTTGTGTTTACCTGTGTCCACCACTGTAGCAACGCCGGGTAACTTTGTTGTGGTTGGTCTGTGCGCCAGTAAAGTTGAGGTGCAATATAATCAATCCAGCCTTCTTCTAGCCATTTCTTCGCGTCAGCATACAGCACGTTATAGGCATCCAACCCAGTAATACCAGCGGGTTGTCCAGGGCGATAAATCCCAAAGGGACTAATACCAAATTTAACGTCGGGTTTGGTTGTTTTAATTCCCTGCCAAAGGCGCTGTACCATTCTGTTAACATTGTCTCGTCGCCAGTCGCCAAGGCTGAGTGTACCACCATCTGCTTTATATGCAGCGTAGGTTTTATCATCGGGGAAAGGTTGTCCCGCGATGGGATATGGATAGAAATAATCATCTAAGTGAATGCCATCAACATCGTAGCGCTTCACTACATCGATAATTACGTTGTAAGCTCTGTCCTGAACTATTTTCAGTCCTGGGTCCATCCAGCGTTGAGTTTTCCACAAATAAACGCATTCTGGATTGGTGGCTGCTAGGTGGGGAAGGACTGTTTTGGCTGGGTTGGTGGAAGTGCTAGCGCGGTAGGGATTGAACCAAGCATGAAGTTCAATATTGCGCTTATGACATTCTGCGATCGCAAACGCTAAAGGATCATAGAATGGTTCTGGTGCTTTCCCCTGAGTTCCTGTAATCCAAGCGCTCCAAGGCTCTAATTGGGATTCATACAAAGCGTCTCCCTCTGGTCGCACCTGGAAAATGAGGGCATTGAAGTTTAGCGCTTGTAATTTACTAATAATCTCGCTGAGTTCAGCTTTTTGTTGAGCAACAGAAAGTCCCGCCTTGGAAGGCCAAGTACTATACCATACAGATGCTACCCACGCCCCTCGGAATTCCCGACTATGATTTACTCTAACGCTACCGACAGGTGTGGGTGTGGGTGTGGGTGTAGGTGTGGGTATTGGTGTGGGTGTTGGCGCTGGCGTCGGCGCAAGTATTGGCGGCACTATAAAGTAATTAGAAGCAATCTTTTCTGCTTCACCTAAATACACCAAAGCTTGATAAATAATCACTGCCACATCTGCACGGGTGGCTGCGAGATTGGGATTAAGTAATTTCACATTTGGGAAACTAACTATCAATCCAGCGCTGGTGGCAATAGCTACCTGATTTATACCATACCCAGGAATCTGAACAGAATCTTGATAAATTTGTTTGAGTTGTGATACTAGGTCAGGTTTTACCTTGGTGGCAATTTCTAAGCCTGCTACCAAAGAAACTAAAACTTCTACTCTCGTAATTCGGTTAGCAGAACGGAAACTTTTGTCAGGAAATCCGCTAATGAATGCTTTTTCGTAAGCTGTTTGAATGGCGGCTGCGGCCCAATAATTAGTGGGTACATCAACAAAAGGAACATACTGCCGCTTCTTGGGAACTGTCCCAAATGCCTTGGCGATGATGGCGGCAAATTCAGCGCGGGTAAGTGAGTTATCGGGGCGATACGTGCCATTCGGCAATCCGCTGACAATACCACGTTGGGCTAAGGCTGTAATAAATAAGCGTGCCCAATGGTTTTGAATATCCGAGAATGGAGTAGCAAGAGATACCATTGTTGATTGCAGCTAGCTGGTCTGGATTTTGATTTCCTTAGTTAATTTAGCAATATCAGAGCGATCGCTGCTGCAATCTCTTAGTAAACTGTCACTACTCAAGCTTAGGCATTGGGCATTGGGCATTAATAATTGCTTTTCCCTATTCCCCATTCCCCATATACTACTAAGTAGCATTTGTAGCTTCGTTACCAGGATTCGAGATAGAACGCGCATTCAACGCCAGCATTACCCGTGAAATACCAGTGAAAACAATGCTGACACCAACTAGTGTACCTAGAAGCCAGGGCGCATTGAAGGGCCACTGGAACCAAATCATCGCGCCTAAAACCAGCGTAATGATCCCATCACCTAATATCCATGTCCAGTTATTTTGGGGACGTAACTTGAATGCCAAAATTAACTCGAATGTACCTTCAGCCAGCAAAAAGCTGCCAAGCAACAGAGTTAGCGTGAGAATACCCGTATAAGGATAAACAAACAGCATGATACCGGTTGCAATATAGAGTCCGCTCAATAGAAGTTTCCAAATAAAACCTCCTTGGTGGCGAGTTTGAGTGGCATAAACTAGTTTTGTAAATCCGGCGAAAATCAAAATCACCGCCACCCAAGTTTCGGCAAATATAGTCGAAAGACTAGGCGCTGCGATCGCAATAACCCCTAAAATACTCAAAAGAACACCGCTTATCAGTGACCCATTAACATCCTTCTTAATATCTCTAGAAACATCGGCTGTCATAGAAACCTTTTCCCTATTGTTAGACTAAACTCTACATTTAGGTTAGGGAATTTCTAAGTAAGAGAGTATGAACCCTAAGATAGACTCATCAGTATTAATTTAATCCCGATCATGACTAAGAATTCACGACTATTGAGACACTAAACCAATCATTTGATACATAACCCTTATAAGAGTTTTGCAAGATTGCTTAGGCGTTCATAAACAGGGATGAGACGATCTCCTTCAAGCTCAACAGAAGTATTAGGATAATTCTGAATGGCTCCAAGGAGTGTAACTTCACCATCTTGTTGAATAGATGCACTTAAAGCACTTCGTAGCGCCTGCTGATTTAATTGTCCTGCGGGAGGGTGAACTACCTCACCAATTTGGTTAACCAATACTGGCCCTGCCCAGCTAGACAGTAAGCTATTTAAAAAGGCAGGATCGGCTTTTATCGAAGCTTTCAATGCCTTACGAGCTACTGCGGGGTCTTGTTGCGCCGCTTGTAAATAAGCCCTTAACGTCGGGGTAGTCTTGCCAGTTTCTGTAAACTGAGTTAATTCTTGAACAGAGATTTGCCCTTGAAAATTACCATACTTTAATACAACTTGCTCGGCAGCATTAGCATTAGTACTTGAAAGTAGAACAATGGCACCTACGCCTAAAGCTACTGTTTGAGTGAGTAACTTACTGAATTTCTTATTGTTTAAGCGGTTGAAAAGTTGAGAAATCTGCATTCTGTCTAACTTGATAATGGTGCGGAGCGTACATAGGCACAAAATGCCCAAGCGTTATATTACGCCGTGTGCGACTTTATCTCAAACCTAACCCCCAACCCCTTCCCTACTAGCGTTGGGGAGCAAGAATCAAAGGCTATCGACCTTTCGGGGAGAGGTTTGGAAGTGGGGTTCCAAGACGCGTTATATTCTTTCACAAAATTCCTGCGGCAGATACATGATTAGGGACGTACACTTATACGTCCCTACAGCCAATTTGTTGCAAAAATTTTTAGAAATGCTGTTATTAAGCCTTTTCGTTAGGCGAAGCTAATGAGGTAGTATTGACTGATCTTCGTCTAAGGTTGGTGCAGGTATACCCAAATGTTTCCTTGCAGATTCTTCAGCTAGCTTTCGGTCTTGCTCATTATCGAACTGACTCTCATCTAACAAATGAGGGTTTTTTGCTGCTTCATCTCGGCTTGGTTTATAGCCATTTTTCCACTTGTACTTCCAGTCCATAAGTTGAAAGGCAGATATACTGCAATTTGATTTTCTAGTTATTCATAGTAGGCGCTTAATGGAACATCACACTCCTGCTATAGGTTGAAGAGGCTCATTCTCAGGGTACAAATTTAACATAAACTTTGAGTAAGAATACTCTATTGAGCAGGGCTTGATAGATTAGCACGCTGAGAACAAGTCATGAGTGACTCGCAAGTATAATAACTATGGTGATTATTGGCGATCGCTGCTTGGTGCCATCTAAAAGTTTGCAGTTGCAGAATTGGTTTGATTATATATTTCCATTTAAAAACCGATATGATAAATATTATTTTAGATATTGCCGAAACACAAAACAAGACAATTATGCTTAAAAAACAGATTACACAAGAACTAGAAAAACTACCTGAACCTCTGTTACAGGAAATTTTAGATTTTGTTCAGTTCTTACAAGCCAAGTACCAGAAAGATAAATCTTTAGAAATCACCCTCATGAGTGAATCTTCACTACAAAAAGATTGGTTAAGACCAGAGGAAGATGCAGCATGGCAGGATTTGTAAAAGGAGATGTTGTTATTGTTCCATTTCCATTCTCAGACTTAACTGAAACAAAACGTAGACCTGCTTTAGTTATTGCTACTCTTAAAGGAGATGATCTAATTCTTTGCCAAATTACTAGCCAAGCTGTTGGCGATATCTATGCTATTCAACTAGATAATAGTGATTTTAGCTACGGTCGATTAAATCAGCCAAGTAATATCAGACCAAATCGGATTTTTACTGCCGACAAACAAATTATTTTATATCAAGCAGATCAAATAAAACTTGAAAAACTAACATAGGTTATTAATAAAATTATTGAAATTATACAGTACTCAAGCCTGTGGTTGTATCCAGTACTTGATTAAGTTGGACTGGTGTCAGGTGCAGGTGATTGAATCGCTGGGGGTTGTGTGTCGCTTGTACATGGACTTTTTACATCTGATTGTAAAACAGAAACACCAAAGCGTTTCAGAAGGTGCTATCTGATGACCATGACCCGATTCATAATCTTTTTGGACGCAGACAAATAATAGTTCCCTTACCAGCGATCGCTAAATTTAACCTTGGTGCAGTACTTTAACAGCAGATAATCACTTTGGTTCACCAAAATAAAACCAGATGAATGTATGGCATCAATAGCGGGGAAAGTTGCAATTATTACTGGTGCATCACAGGGAGTTGGACGAGCGATGTCTTCTCTACGAGACGCTACGCGAACGACGGGCTACGCCTACGCACTCAAGTTAGCTGGTAACGGCGCATCTATTGTCGTTAACTATGCGGTTCAGAGGGTGTAGGGGATAGGGTTGCAGGTTCGGGAACCCCCGTTTAAAAACGG
>NZ_JAYGHD010000087.1:0-17060 GCF_034932245.1 Nostoc sp. UHCC 0251 | reverse complement strand
TCTGCCTCTTGTCAAGCTACTGGAGGCGGAGCCTACCAGAATGGGTTCCCAGCCTAGAGGCTGGGAACCAGTCAGAGTAAGGGCTGTTTCTTTTCTTAGTGCCATTCCACTCATTAACAAAGTTCTGACCTTCATCCAGGAACAATTAATTACGAATTACGAATTACCATTAACTCCGTTGCCAAATTTTAATTGTTTTATCCAAACTCCCACTGACTAACATCTCGCCGGAAGCTGTGAAAGCTAATGCTGTGACTATATGAGTATGACCTGTAAACGTACCCAGCAATTCTCCACTTTGGAGATGCCATAATTTGATGGTTTTATCAGCACTACCGCTGGCGATTATTTGTCCATCGGGACTTAAAGCGATCGCATATACTCTATCTCTATGTCCTTTAAGAGTATGAAGTAATTCTCCAGTCTCCAATTGCCAAATTTTAATCGTTTCATCCCAGCTACCACTCACGAGCATTTTACCATCTGCACTAATCGCCAAGGAACGAACGATGTGAGAATGACCCATTAGAGTATGCAGCGGTTGTGCGTCTTTTAAATTTTTGACTCCCATCAAAAGTGAAGTTTGCCAGACTTTAATTTTGCGGTAGCTACCTGTCACCAGAGTTTCCCCGTCTCGACTTAAAACTAGGGAATGAGCAGCTGTATCATCTAAAGAGAGTGCGATCGCAACCTGACGTTGCATCAAATCCCAAAACAGAATTTTTCTGTCATCGCCGCCAGTAGCTAACATTCTGCCATCTGGGGTGAAAGCAGCGCACCGCACTACCCCATTATGTTTGTGCAAAATATCTATCAAGTCTAAAGCGCCTACGTGCCAAAGCTTAATTGTGGAGTCTGCACCGCAACTCACTAAAGTCTGTCCATCTGAACTAAAAGCCAGGGAATTTACTTCATCCACCAGCCCAGATATCACCCAAGGGTACTCTGATAATGTATCTATTAACTCACCCTTGCTTAAATCCCAAAGCTTCGTCTCTCCCCGACTACCACTTGCCAAGATGGGTAAAGCTTTGCCATTCTTACACCCGGAACTGAAAGCTAGGCAATTAATGCCTCTGTTGTGACCTTGTAAAGTCTGCCAACATTCCCAGTCACCTACTATACCCTTAAGGCAATGCTCTGATGGTAGAGTCTTTATTGTATCTGCGATCGCCTTCTCATTAATTACTGGCGACGTATCTTTTTTACCAACAAGTGATTCTAAATACCAACTCAACCCCCCCGCATACAACAAGTTACTCGGATTAATGTAGAGTTTTGGTTCAGTAAGTTCAATTTGATTTGCAGGTAAAAAGCCTGCAATTATGCTCTGTTTCTCGTCGTATCCTAGCTTACCTGTAGATGGATAAAACAAACATAGAAAAATTAATACTTGGTGCTTTCTTAAATCTTCTTGAGTAACTGACCACCTAATTTTGTCTTTCTTAATACCATTAAAACTTTCTCCATCAGCAACATAAACTTGAACACTTAGCTGAGGATTATCTTTTAGGACATAAGAAAATTTGCTTTCGCCACACAAATTTCCCTCATCATCTAAAACCATGTTTTGCAAGGTATCTTGTGATACCTTTTTTACCAACTTCCCCAAACGTTCAGTTATCACGCCGTCAACAATATGCTCCCGCAAAAGATAATCTTGGGCTTGTTCCTGGAAGTATTTGGGAAAAGGTATCGTCCAGTCAGGAGGCTCAGGATATTCAGGCGGCGTCGGCGGCGGATTCTTGGCGAGAACTTCTGCTTGTTGGCGAGAAAGTTCTTGGAGTCTTGCCAATGGCTCGCCCCAAAAAGCCATAATTTCGGTGTGACAACCTTTAACTTGACTTTCCAGCAGAGATAAGTCATAAGTTTTAGGTTTTTTCACACGTTGAAGGAAATCAGCTTGTTGAGCTTTGAGTAAGCTAATCCAATCCATCTGCATTCCTGCGGCAAACTATTGCATACCTACGGTAAGCTATACCAATGCAATTACTCAAGTTTATAACCTTAAATAATTAAAAATTCAGTAATGTTAGTAGTCTAATAAAATACAGCCATTGGCAGATATTTCCCGGAAAGATAGAGATATATAGCACTTAGACATTTCATAAACTGATGCAGTTGAAGTATATAGAATTAAATGATGTCAGTCAATTTTAACGGAGATGGAGAACGAGATACTGTTTCCCTAGAAACATTTATAGCTGCAAAGGAAAGTTTAATCTGAGAGGGATTTTCAAGGTTGCCGTAACATTAAGTCAACAAATACTTACACAAAAACAACTCAGTAACCATGATTTTAAGGGAGATTATCTGAAATTGGTATAAATGGTGAACATTGGTTAACTTTAACAAGTGGTGGGGGTTTCAGTCCCCTGCTTCTATCAAGCAGCGCGTATGTTAGTCGGGGTATAAATCCCCGGACGCTCTCTACGAGACGCTGCGCGAACGCAGACTCGCTCTAAGCGAAGCGGGGCGTAGCCCATTGCGAATTGCGAATTGCGAATTGTTTTAACCTTTGCGTTTTGGTTGTCTGGGTGTGGTACTTAGATCAGAAGAGTCACCAAAGGTATCTCTTGCCTCAATCTGTTTAATTTTCATTTGCAAATTTAAGTCATCACTGCTAACAATTGTTTCTAAATTCGCTAATCTTTGCTCTAACAGTTCTATTTGCTGTTGTTGCAAATAGTTAATTTTTGATTTTTGCTCATCAGAACGCCAAACAGCAACTGTGCCAACGGCTGCGCCACCAATAGCAACCAAAGGAAGAATAGCACCGCTTCTAGTAACGGCAGATAGTGGGACGCAAACTCCGAGAATAGCGACTGTAATTACCCAGATTCTTGTGGTGGCAGATAATCTGACATCTTGGTATGGTTCTAAATTTGTTTGAGATTTTTTAGGCATAAGTAAATTCAAAGAAAAGTTATTTGCTAGATTGCCACAATTGCTTACCAAAATACTTCCTACAATTGGGTTAAGTATAATTGCTCTAATAAAAATGACAGTTCGTGCTTTTTTCCAAGCTGCTAAAGTCGAGGGTTTCCAGTCCCCTTACGATACCATTCACCTGAAAGTTCTCTATCCAGTAGAGATGTCGGGGCATAAACTAGAAAAAAATATCGGAATTATGCCAGTTGATCAAGAAAAGGCACCTTTTCCAGTTGTAATTTTCTTCAATGGCTTTAACTGTGATGCTCAACAATACCAATGGCTAGCGGTTAAACTCGCTGAACGTGGGCTAGTGGTGATTCTCTTTAACTGGATTGCGGAAGTTAGGTCAGGAATAATTAGTCTGAATCCAGGGGTTGATTTTGAAAAGCTAAAACCAACAATTTATCGTAGTGTTCCCACCGCATTGGCTTTGCCAACACTGCTAGCGAAAGTGGAACAGTTACAGTCTGAGGGTATTTTAGCTGGAATGCTTGATCTACAAAGAATAATTTTAGGTGGACACTCGGCAGGTGGTAGAGTTGCGATCGAAAATGCTGATCCTCATTTTTTCCCTCAAGTTGCAGGGTCTTTTGGTTATGGTTCACACACAATGGGAGCGTTATTATTGGGGTACGAAGCAGGTACTATCTTACCCTTACCAGACTCCCTACCACTTCTACTGATGGGAGGAACCTGCGATGGAGTGATTGCTTACAGCAGCGATCGCTACGGTGTAAGTCCTGGAAATGCTACTACCTCAGTCATCCGTACATTCCAAGAAGCAATTACTGGCGGACGAAATGATAGCTATCTGGTACTTCTGGATGGGGCAAATCACTTTTCGATAGTTGATCAGCTAGACTCTACCCTAAATACACCCTTGTTGGACTTTCCCGCCACCCAACCCCAAGAAACCTTCCGTTTGCTGATGGGTGAAATCATTAGTTTGTTTATTGACGCTCATGTTCGCCATCAACCAGAAGCATCTCAGTCGCTTGAGCAATTATTAAGTGCTGCCAATCCTCTGATAAAATCCTTTGAGCGTAAATAGTTAATCTTATGACAAGTGCATCTTACATTTTTCTGGCTGGAGCAAGTCGCGGTGTTGGTCGAGAAATTGCTCAATATCTCACAGCGCAACAGCTAAAGGTCAAAGCACTCCTGAGAACAGCAGCAGTTGCTACCGAACTAGAAAACATCGGTATTGAGGTAGTTCTAGGAGATGCCTTAAATGTTGGCGATGTAGAACGCGCAATGTTAACAGATAAACCTATTCACACCGTTATCAGTACAATTGGCGGTTTACCATCAGAGGGAGAAAGGGCAGATTACCCTGGTAATAGAAATCTGATTGATGCAGCAGTTAAAGCTGGAGTACAAAAATTTATTCTTGTGTCTTCCATTGGTGCTGGTAATAGTGTTGTTGCTCTGTCACCCCAAGTTTTAGCAGCGCTGGGAACAGTTTTAGTTGAGAAAGACAAAGCTGAACAACACTTAATTGCCAGTGGACTCACCTATACAATCATCCGCCCAGGTGGACTAAAGTCAGAACCAGCAACGGGTAATGGCGTTTTGACTGAAGATCCGCAGATTAGTGGTAGCATCAATCGTGCAGATGTCGCGCAGTTAATTGGTCGCTGTTTAAATAGCGAACGCACCAATAATAAAATTTTCTCAGCGATAGACCGAAATATGCAGTTTGGGCAAAGAGAATTTGCAGAATTTACTTTGGACTAATTTAAGCACGCCAGCGGAGTATCTGATCCTTGACAGGGTTGACAAATTCTCGTTTTTCAGCGACAGATCGAGCATACTCCCGCTTCAACTGGTAATACCACTGCGCCTGCATATCTGAGTCTTTAATCAGCCGTAGCACAGGATTATATTTCAGGCCAATCTGCTGTTTTTCCACAACCGTTCGGTCTTGTCCCAGGAAAGTTTGTGCTAGGACATGTAGCAGTGGCTTGAAAAATCCCACCCAAGGAAGTGTCGAATAAAGAACAAAATTTACCTCAGTTTCTGTGTCTGAAATGGGTGTAACTGCCGTTAAATTAACGACTCGATGGTTGCCAATGGTGGTTTCTTCAATTCTGACTCCAGGTAAACGAAAAGAAATCTCCGTTTCTGGCACACCACCGCCAATCAGCAAGTACAATCGACCCCCGTTTGCTGGTAATCGGTGTCGTCGCATCGTGAAACCGTAGGGCGAAGCATCAAATTGCTTTACTTCCTCATGCAATTGCTCATTTCGCCACCACCAAGCGCGATGAACATAGGGTGAATGAGCAGGGTCCATCAGACCTACCACTGCATGATCCACAAAACAGGGGAATTTCATTATCTCAACAAACTGGGGCGATCGCTCATCAAACCCTGGAATTACCGGAATCTCCATCTCAGAAGCAGGTTGAGGGTTATCGGGATCAGCCATATATATCCAGATATTCCCTTGAGCTTCCCGGACTGTATATGACTGTACATCAAAGCGCCTCAAATCCATCTGCTGCTCCTCCACAAGAGAAGGTATCGCAGTACAGCGCCCAGCCGGGTTAAAGCGCCAACCGTGATAACAGCATTCCACTTCCTGCCCATCGAATCTACCACAACTCAATGGCACACCGCGATGTGGGCAAATGTCCGTCATCGCAGAGACTTTACCATCCTGGCTACGGACTAGCAGCACTGGTTCTCCCAAGAAAACACGGCTGATCATCATACCTGGCTTGATCTGATTACTAGGCAGAGCATAGTACCAAGTATTACGTAATACAAAGTTATCGTTATTTTTCATAACTATTTGCCTCTGCCTTTGACACAACGAAAGCCCTGATTTGTGGAAAGGAAGATTATACTTAGAAACATTCTTTCAGGTTTTTAACTGCTGTGGGTAAATTCAACTGATACATTTATTGGTCGCGTCTGTAATTCTCTCAGATTTAGGTTGTGGA
This sequence comes from Nostoc sp. UHCC 0251, assembly GCF_034932245.1. Classification (NCBI taxonomy): domain Bacteria; kingdom Bacillati; phylum Cyanobacteriota; class Cyanophyceae; order Nostocales; family Nostocaceae; genus Nostoc; species Nostoc sp. UHCC 0251. The sequence continues at coordinate 11,178 of NZ_JAYGHD010000087.1, read as the reverse complement.
AGGATTACAGGTGCGAAGTTGGATTATTCGCCAGAAATTTGGAAAAATACCGTTCTTTTACGCGGCCCATCCAACTCAAAAAACAACACAGATTGCCAAGTTCCCAAAGCTAATTTACCATCCACAATGGGAATTATCTCACTAGTGGTCAGCATCATTGCCATTAAGTGAGAGTGAGCATTAATCGGTTCGTCTTCTGGGACATCTCTTAAATGCAAGTCATTATGCAAGTAACTGTCTGATTCAGGTGCTAGTTTTTGCAAGAACGCTTTTATATCTTCTAACAATCTGACTTCATTTTCGTTAATAGCTAAAGCTGTCGTTGTGTGTCGAGAAAATACTAAAACTTGTCCATTTTTAATTGATGTTGAAGCCAGAAAGTCTTTAATTTGTGATGTTATATTATGAATATTAATTTTTGGTTCAGTTTCAATTTCTATTAACTTATTAATAATTGGCATCTCTTCAATTTTATATTTGGAATTATCGACGAGGTACGCCAACACAGTCTAACGCCCTTATAAATTAAATATCAACTCCCAACAGACGCGATTAATCGCGTCTCTACAAAACAGACGCGATTAATCGCGTCTCTACAAACTTCTAACTATAGTTTCCAAACCTTGCACTAATCTTTCTATACCTTCTTTTGCTGTCTCTTTTTGCAGCGCCCCATAGGCAACGCGTAGGTAGCATCCGTCATCTATACCAAAGGTTGTACCTGGAATGACTGCTATTTTGTGTTCCTGGATTAGTCTTTTAACTAACTCAAAAGCGTCCATCTGAGTATTAACTTTGAGAAAAAAATAGAAAGCGCCATTGGCGGGTGTAATGCTACATAAACCTTGTAAGCGGTTAAGGGAGTCGAGTACTACTTGGCGAACTTGAGATATTGCACCTATATTACTCTGTAAATACTCCGCTTTTGCTTGCAATGCCCCTAAAGCTGCATATTGGGAAATTACTGGCGGACAAATCAAAATTGTATCCTGGACTTTTTTGACAGCGACAAATAAGTGTTTGGGAATCACCATGTAGCCAATGCGCCAACTGGCAAAACCGTATGCTTTGGAAAGGCTAAATAGAGAAATGGTGTATTCACTATTACCAAATGCACCAGGTGAAACGTGCTTTACCCCGTTATAGGTAAAGTATTCATAGGCTTCATCGCTGATGTGGTAAATACCGCGAGTGCCTTCGGCACAGCTTCGCTGAACGCCACAAATTTGATTTACTTGATGCAATGCTGCTTTTGAATAGACAACTCCAGTGGGGTTATTTGGTGAAATTGTAACCACAGCCCGCGTTTTGGGAGTAATTGCTTGAGCGATCGCATCTGGGCGTAATTGGTAATTTTCATCCGTCGCCACTAACACTGCACGACAACCAGCCATTGCGATCGCCATTTCGTGGTTGAAATAGTAGGGCGTATTCAAAATAATTTCATCGCCTGGGTTAGTGATCGCAAGAATGGCATTCATAAATCCCATATTGCTCCCCGCTGTCACGACGATGCAATTTTCCCCATTCATTTCAATGCCGTTGAAGGTTTGCAATTTTTCTGCAAGTGCTGTCAGCAACGGGGGAATTCCTTCAACTGATTTGTATAAATTATTAGTTGGTTCGGCTAAAAATTTTGGTAAAAGTTCTATCGCTTCTGGTGGTGGATTGTAAAAAACAACACCTTGCCCTAGAGAGATTGTTCCAGGAGAGTTTTTAATCAGTTCCCCAACCACAGGAATAATTGGCGACTGTACCGCCTGCATACGAGAGGTTAGGGATTCCATATTTTCTTGCCTATCTACCTACCTGGCTTTAGTATCTCTTAATGTGGAAGACATGGAAAGTTCCTTTGTGATAGATTCCCACACTTTCAATACGCTTCGGTTAATATGTTTGTCTTTTAGAGATCCCCCCAACCCCCCTTAAAAAGGGGGGCTTTTTTTGATATCTACTCCCTTTTTAAGGGGGTCGCCGCAGGCGGGGGGATCTTATCTGAACTGCAACAATGTGGGAATATATCACCAAAATGATTAACCTGATTTGCGATTACCCAAAAATTTAGTCAATCGAAATCTGTTGAGGCCCACTTGCTTTACCATTATGTACGTCTGTTGTGGTGCTGGTGTAACTATTGGGACGGATCTGTTGATCCAACCAGCTTTTTACAGGATCTTCTGCAAGATTCAGCCGAAGCACACCAGAGAATAACCCACCCACAAATGAGACTGGATGCTGGATAAATTCTTTGAATATAGGTGACAATTCATCAATGAACATTTAGAGACTCCTGGCGATGCCATAAAAATTATTACTTCTTAATGATCGTAACCTGTTGAGCAATATATGGTTGGCGATAACGAAGAGACAGGGGGAAGAAAGAGGAATTGGAGCAGGGGGTAAGGGGACAAGGTGAAGAACTCTATCCTGCTCGTCTGCCTTTTGTTCAACTCGAACAACAAAATTCCCGACCTCTTCCTAAAGAAGTCGGGAATCTGAGTTTGCTGCATCAACCTACAGAGAATCTATAAACTGCTGTACTTTTTCCAGGAGTGGCTGATGTTCGATTTGCTCTGCTAACTCTTGGGCGTTTTGGTAGCACGATCGCGCCATTTTTTTGCGTTTTGTTGTGGCGTAAAGGCTTCCCATATTCAGCAAAGTTGAAATTTCTCCCAGTCCATCGCCGAGTTGTTGATAAATCGCAATGGCTTGTTTGTAAAATTTCATTGCTTGCCGATGCTCTGCCAGCGTGCTGTAGGTAAAACCAATGTTATGAAGCGTTGTTGCCTCACCAGAGCGATCGCTGATTGCTCGACGTGTCAAAAGAACTTGATAGTAGAGCAATAGTGCATGTTTCGGTTTTCCTAAATCACTATAGATTGAGGCAATATTATTCAAAGTGGTTGCTTCACCAATCAAATTCTTGATTGCTCGTTGAATTGGAAGCGCTGCTTGAAAAAATTCTAGAGCTTCCTCAAACTTACCTAAGACGTTATAAGCAAACCCAATACCATTTAGCGTTGTTGCTTCACCAGAAAAGTCACCTAACAATCGCCGCATCTTCAAAATTTGGTGTTGTAGCAACAGCGCCCGTTTCGGTTGTCCTAAGCGAGTATAAATTAGGGCTACATCATTAAGAGTAGAAATTTCACTTTGAGTATCTTGCGATCGCCTAAAGATTGGTAGTGCTTGATCAAAATATTCCAACGCCTGAGAAAAGCGCCCAAGGCGGCTGTAGGTAGAACCCAAATTGCTAAGTGCAGTTGCTTGTGCTGGCGCGTTGCCAATTTCAACAGCAACCAAAAGCGCCTCATGAAAGTGCTCTAATGCTATTTGAGGTTGCCAGCAACTGAGGTGAGCTAAACCAAGGTCGTTTAATGTATAACCTTCTCTGGCTCGGTCTGGAATTGATCTAGCCAAGTGTAAATTCTTGGTTGCAAGATCGAGAGACTCTTGGAATTTCCCCCGCTGGTAGTAGCGGCTTGCTTCGTCACGACGTTGTTCCCATTCTTTGACTTGATTTAAAGGTTGCGTCATCTGGCCTCAGTTACATTCTGCAATAAATGGCAGGACATCTTTAGGAATAAACTTCTCTTAGTTTTCCCAAATTTTAACCTTAATCTTCTATCTTTAGATATAAGACTTTAAAATAAAAGTATGGTATTGTTTCATACTTACAGGCACATGCATGACGCAATTAATACAAATACCCGCGAAAAACTTACCAAGCTTCGGTCGAAGGTACATCGCTACCTGCTACTCCAGCAATCAGCAAGTCGCCATCCTGCGCTAAGACTTCCACAAGACACTGAAATCCCTGCGCTCAATTAATTGCAAAGGAGTGGACAAACGGTGTACACACAAATCGATTCTTTGTAGAGACGGCGATTTATCGCGTCTCTCTAACGTGTCAGTTTTTAGACGCGATAAATCGCGTCTCTACATGAGGGGTTTCTGGCTTATCCCAAGCGTATTGGGATAGGACATAAATTGATGTTATTTAATTCTTATTACTTAAGGCATAACGTAGCGAATGCCATTCGTTGGAAGCTCACCTTAAACTGATTCTGAAAATTGCTCATCAAGACGGCGAAACAAAAACACCCAAAGTGGTAGAGAACTATTAATTGCAATCAGCCGCACTAAATGACCAGTTGTGACAATTTCAACATTATGATTCAATGTCAGGGAAACCAGAATCATTTCTGCTGATCCTCCTGGTGCTGTGACTAGCAGACAAGTTAACCAGTCCCAAGAGGTTAATTGCATTGCAAGCATAGCAGCGATCGCGCCAGCTACGAGGGTCATCCCCACAGATATCAATGCATAGCCAATAGTTCGCTTCCTAAAGTTGGGTTTGTCTCCCCAATACTCACCAATAGTAATTCCCAAGAGCATTTGGCCCAATAAGTTAATTAAAGGCGGCGGACTAAAGCTAATATCAGCTACAAAAGGCAGCCAATGTAGCAAAGGATTAAACCCGATACCAATCAACAACGCACCAAAGAAATCGCCAGCGGGAATTTTAAATAATATAGCTGGATAAACTACTAATCCAGTGATTACCAGTACTAACAAGAGTAATTCTAGTTGAGATGGATCGAAATTGAACCAAGGAGCCTTGATTGGAAGTGTTTGCGGATAGTAATTACCTGCGGATGTCTTAGCTATGAAAGGAATCAGAACAACTACAGAGGTGACGCGAATCGCCTGAACTAAGGCAACTAAACTTACATTTTTATTGTAATCGGCGGCGATCGCTGCCATAATTCCTACACCACCAGGAACTGTAGCTAGCATTGCTGTCAACAGGTTGATTTGGCTAAGGCGCGAGTAGATATAACCAATACAGCTTCCACTCAGCAGCAGAAACAAGGTAAGAAAAATAAATATGGGAATACCAGAAACAACACTAGCGAGATTACCGTGGGTGTTAGAAGCGCCGACAGTTAAGCCTACAAGTGCCATTCCTACTTTTCTTGCGGTGCGGTTAGGTTGGGGGGAATATTGATAAAAAACTCGACACCCTTGAAGAACCAATGTACCAGCGGCAATCCCGCCAAATATCCAGGCAATCCTACCAATTTGGAACTTTGCCAGGAGTAAACCCAGAGGTAATGCTAGAAGCATTTCCAAAACCAGGACAATTAATTGCTTTGTAAATAGCTGTTGTTTGGTAACAAGAGGATTTTCATGAGTGTGTTCTTCCAGGCTGGGAGCAACACTTAGGCTTTGATTCATCTATACAAGCTTTTTTATTAATTTAACTTATGTACTCAAGCTAATGCGATCGCATAAGAGGCTCAGTTCTCAATTTACACAAAAATTGCTATAGAGAGAGGATAGGGGCACAACAGCAGTTGTACCCCTAAAAATAATTGGTATTCCTTTCAATGGTTCAGCCGTTTAATCTTCGTCAAGGGCTGGGAAAGCTTCCTCAAGCTGCCACAACCTATCTTTATTTTCAACGAACCAAATACGAGTTTCTGGAGTTAATTTACTCCAAATGTCTTCAACAGGGATGTGAGGAGATGCATATTGGTACTGCTGACCAAGTGATTTGAGATTGTCTGCCACATCACGGGGAATTCCGAATTGTTCCCAGTCAACTGTTATGTGTCTTCCCGAAACTCCGGCTGTGGGGTCGAAAACCAGTTGTGCTGATCTGACTAAATCAGCAAAGTGTTTCGGCTTGAGTTTGGTAATCTCCTGAATTTGGAGTGATTCGTTATGCTCTTGAGACATTATCGCCGCAGTGGTAAAGATTAGTGATTCAGTTGAACTTACTGCCAGAGATTTTTATCCCAATATTTTTACTGTAGCGCAGAGCCACTAACTTGAGCATCACTTAACCACACAAAGAGTTTGAGCAAATTGTTTAAGGTAAACAAACTTCCGTTAAGTGTACTATAGCAGTCCTAAATCAGTCGTGAACAATAAGATCCCCGACTTATTTAAGAAGTCGGGGATCTGAGTCTCTCAATTTTCACAACTCATTTAAGTCCTTACTACGAACGTCTCGATTTTAGTGACGAGTGTAGGAACGCTCAAAGTGAGTTTTGAGTCTTTGTGCTATAGCAGACATTACAACTGCTGCTACAGAAAGCGATATTGCTGCAATTCTAATTCTAGAATCATCCGCAAGTATCGCTACAGCAGCTAGAGCGATCGCTACCCCTATACAACTTTGCTTAACCCTATTTGTAACTTGATAAGCTCGATTGCAAGAACTACAAATAAGTGTGTGTCGTGAAAATCTGTCTAGCAAAACTGGCTTTGAATTCAACTCACCATTCTCAACATTTTTCCATGTAGAATAGCCGTGATAAAAAGGCAAAGATGACCCAAATTTATCTAGCCATTTGCGGTACTCAACTACTAATGTGTCAGATGTTTTCAGCGGTAAATATAATTCTTTGAGACTTGTTTGTAAACGCTCAATTTCTGACTGTTGTCCTGCAATGAGAGGTAAATCCTGCTCTAATATTTTGTTGGTATTTAAGTGATCAAGCCAGCGTGGTCTTAGCTTGACTCCCCAAGTCATGAAATTACGATAACCTCTAGCTAGAAGACGGCATCGCCCTTTGCCTAAAGGAATCGAATACAAAGCTAGTCCAAATGTCCAGCCTTTATCTTCAATATAAGCAGTGTTCAGCACAAGACTTGGAGCAACAAAATCAATATATTTCCAGGCTTCATTTGATTTGTTAGTTCCTCGCCACTTACCTCGAATTCCCTGAACCGAACTTTCTAGCACTTCCATTTCTAATGGCTGGGCATTTTTGCGATTACTACCACCCCTAGTGCCATGATGACTAATAGCAACATGAGCCGGATCGATGACGTTCTCTACTAGATATGTTTGGTCATAAGGCAGATCCAATATAAAGTCTGTATGCACGAATCCTGGCTTATCTAAATCTGGCAGAATTGGGATATTTTCATCAACAGCAGTTTCTTTTTCGCCAGCCCACACCCAAATCATGCCTTGACGTTCCACAACCTTAAAGGATGGTACGCAAGCATTGGCTGGAATTTTTGCATCTGCTGGTAATTGGGGAATGTGCAGACATTGACCATCACTGCCAAACTGCCAACCGTGATATAAACACTCAATTTTGCCGTCAATAATTTGTCCTTCGGAAAGTTTAGCTGTACGGTGAGGACAACGATCTGTTAAACAGATAAACTGTCCATCTTTGTTTTTGAACAAAACCAAGGGTTCATCGTACAGGGAAAAGCTATGAGGGCAGTTGCTAGGCAAGTCTTGCACAAAGGTGACGGGATACCAGCATTGCCTCCAGTTAAATTCTTGCTTTTCCTCAAGTTCCTCAAAAGTAGAAGTTGGTGGTGTTGCCTGTAGTGTCTCTGTTTCTAATGACATAATTTCAGATTCATTCCTACGGGAAAAGAATTGTTATAAGCAAAGCTAAAAAGCGACAATTACTTGCGATAATTATTTAATAGCTTAGTTGTTATATTAGTAATTTTTTCCGGTAAAGAAACTTCCCTGTGAGATCCTTTTGCTTTAGATGGTTGTTTCTCCACAAAGCTTAAATAATCTAAATCAACAAGTTCTTCAGATGTAAACTGTTGCGGAGAGCGCCATAGCTTAGGATTCACTTGCTCATGGTTAAATCTTTTGCCTACACAACCTAAGCAATGAGAACAAGATTCTAAAGGTTTTTCCGAATTTAAGTAAGCTAATAACTGTTCAAAAAAATCTCCAGAGTCAGTAATTTTAATTCCGTCATTTTGGAGATTTTCTTTTTGGATAACTTTCGGAATAAACACAGATTGGGGGCATTTATAAAGATATCCTTCTGAGACAGTATGACATCGCCAAACATGAGCTACAGCACAAGTTGAATAAATTTTTTGGACTAATTCTGTATTTTCTGTGCCTAATTCGGAATAAGATTCGCGGAAGTCATCCCAATAAGAAGACTCTAAAATTGTTTTAGAGTCTTTAGCTTTTTGCTTCAATGTTTTTAAAGTTTCAGGATTTATGGGTTTACTTGGATAAAGGGAAATTTCTATAGCATCAATTTTTTCCCAAAACAGATCCGATGCTTTTGAAAGTAAATGACCATTCGTAATCATTTTAACAAACTTAGTTATACCTGATGCACGAACTGCTTCAATTACTTGAATTATATTAGGATGTAATAAAGGTTCTCCCCCGACTAATTTAACTCCTCTTGGAATATAGGATTTGGATAAAATAGAAAGATCCCTGTATATCTTTTCTGGATCAGCAATATATTTGGGAACAGTTGGGGATAAATGGGTACAACCACGGCATGATAAATTACAATGGTGAACTACATTAATTTCACAATATCTTCCTGTATCAATTTTATTGTTTGATATCGTGTACATTGTTACTCCTACTTAAAATTCTGTTAAATTGTGACTATGTTCTATATAGGCACAATGTCATTCTTCTTAAAATCAAACTATTTTGCAAGACTTGGAAGATACAGAATATATATAAGGAGTAGCTAAAAGCTTAAGCTTACATTATTAGTGGCATGGGTACGCTCATAGAACCGAATTTCTTTGTTGCAAAGATTTTTGGAAATAGGATAAGTAATCGCACAGAATCATTTACACATGATTTTCCAGTCTAGATAAGGATTTCATACCTTAATTTTGTGTAATTAATTTTGTTTAACTACTTAAATTTGTGCGATTAGGCACAAAAAGATTTGCATCATCTACGTTTGCTTGATGTCAATCCTCATAATTTAGGGAAGCTATTGACCTTTTTTTAATTAAAAGTTAAAAATTAGTGAAGAATAATTTTTAATTAATTAATTTTGGGTACAAGCCCCCACTAAATATGCAGCGTTAGCGAGTCCACGAGCGTCTTGCAATTTTTAATTTTACATTTTCAATTTTTAATTGGAGCGAAGCGACTTGACCTCAGCTACTCATTTTCGATCAGAACTGTAACAGCAGCGATCGCAATTAACATTTCATCATTTTTATCATTGAGTTCGGGAATCGCCCGCCCTTGAACTACCATTCCCCCAGATTCTACGGTGAGAGTTTTCTGGCCAAATGGTAGGACAGCGAGTACTTCTTCTTCTCTAACTTGTTCTGGGTATGGTACTGCTACCTGAACCTCTATAATCATTTCATTGGGGTGATTTAAACCTGCGACTTCCCAAACACCAGGTAAAGCATTGTGAGCGATCGCATTTCGTACTGCCCTAGATGCTGCTACTGTCGGTTCTTGTCCATGCTGATCTATTCCCATCCCCATCTCGATAATTAATCGTTTACGTGCCATTACTACCTCCGGTAAATTCTGCACCTATAAATCAGGAGTCAGAAGCCAGAATCTAAAGTTATCTGAATACTGACTTTTGACTCCCCAAGAGAGAGCATATATATTGTGTGCGGCCTTCTGGGGAGAAGGTAAGATTAGTGAAAGATTTTGATTAGTTTTGGAACTTCTGCTGGCTAAGGTGCTTTAGAGCAGACGATGCAAGCGGCTCAGACGTTCTGAGTGACTTTTCATCACCTTTAAGGCAAACACTGGTGTTTCTTGAACGGCAAAGAGAAACTTTTTCTCATCAAGGAAACCCAGTTTGGTATCCTCCTTGGCAACAGCTGTATAAGTTCTATTTTCGACTCCTACGAGTACCCCGACACCAAAAACTTCGCCTGTATCAATGGTTTCTACAACCTTGCCATTGACTAATATATCCACTTTTCCTTCCAGAATGCCGTACATTTCATTACCAGGCTGTCCTTCTTCAAAGATGACTTGACCTGCTGAAAATACTTTAGGGTCGGGTTGTTTTTGAAAGATACTGACTGTAACTACAGGACTTAGCATTAGAGCAACCCCAAAATTATTGGTTTTTAGACGAAACTTTTGGATAGCTTTACGCGAACCCACAAAAGTATACTACTTTCTGCTCCCTTGTTTTACACGTTGTCTCTAACACTGGGTTTTGCTTTAAGTTTTCTCTCAACAGTGGTTAAATGCGGGGTGGGGTGACGTGGATCTTAGGGACTTCCAACTAAAAAAATATCCCATCGCTTTGGCGAGCAGGGGGTGCAGGGGGTGCAGGGGAAGCAGGGGAGGAAGAATCTAACGATCATCTTCGCTCCCAAAATTGAATAATTTAATTTCTGGAAATCCCTTAACGACTGACGCATGTATTCTGTTTCGATAAATTTCTTAACCCAAGCGTATTGCCCCATACCGTCACAAGTTCCTCAAATTGTTTTCTTATAAATATAAGTAAAAGATAAGTGAAAGCGATCGCCAATGAGTAAACGTTCTCGTCATCAGTAGCTAAAAGCTTGAGCAAAATAGTTTGGAGGTAAACTAATATGTTTCAGAAAATACTAGTTGCATTAGATACATCCACTAGCAATAGGAGTGTGTTTGAGAAAGCACTTACCTTAGCGAAGGCTTTACAAGCTAACTTGACATTGTTGCATGTACCATCGCCAGAAGAAGAAGGAAGCCCAGATATTTCTTTACTGTCTAGCTCTGAATATTATGTGGGGCTAGGAATGAGTACCGAAATTTTGGAGATACAGCAAAAGCATTGGAAAAACTTCCTTGAGCAGGGACTAGAGATGTTGCGATCGTTTACAGATGAAGCAATTAGTAGTGGTGTTAGTACTGAATTTTCTCAAAAGCCAGGTAGCCCTGGTAGCATCATCTGTGAATTTGCCCGTAATGGCAAATTTGACTTAATTGTAATTGGGCGTAGGGGTCGCTCTGGTCTGTCTGAGTTATTTTTAGGTAGTGTCAGCAATTACGTCCTTCACCATGCCTCTTGTTCAGTCTTGACTGTACAGCATCCTCTTAGTGCAAGTAAAACTGAAACTGCACAGCTAGAGGAAGTAACACCATCCATTTAATATCGTGTCCGGCTAAGGACTTATCATTTAGAACGCAGTTCTTGCAGGGAGCAGGGAGCAGGGGGAAAGAGGCTTTTCCGATTTTTGCACAGATGTGCTAATTATAAGTGATTAACCGCACTTGATATAACTGCTACTTTTGCAGATTATTGCAGATATGGTATCAGAAGTGGTGTGGAACTAAGGCAATCAGCTAGTTCAGCCGTTATTGGTGTCAATAGACATCTGGTGAAAATGAATGTAGAGACGTTGCAATGCAACGTCTCTACAAGGGTTTCAGGTAAC
>NZ_JAYGHD010000086.1:0-17104 GCF_034932245.1 Nostoc sp. UHCC 0251 | reverse complement strand
TAATTGCGTTAGCGTAGCGGGGCGTAGCCCATTGCGAATTGCGAATTGCGAATTGTTTAAGGACGTTTATTTTTCTTGAAATGTCCAGACTCCTTCATCCCAATCTGATTCTGTTGGGGGTGATTGTAACCAATGCTGACAACGTAAGAGATGCAACATAGCAGCTTTATCATGGTTATCAGCTGCCAAAACTAGGGCAAATTCAGCTCTAGCACGGTTAAAATCGCGTTTGAGGTAATATTCGCGTCCTTTGTGATAATGCTCAATCACTTGCAATTTTTCGCTTTCAATCGGATTAGAACGCAAACCAAGTAATTCGTATATGGCTACTGGCTCATTTCTACCCTTGACACGAATGTAATCTAGTTCCCTAGCCCAAATATAATCTTGGCATGGTTGAAAAGTGTTATGGCTAATAATAATGTCGCAACCATACTGTTTACTGACACTTTCTAATCGAGAGCCAAGATTAACACCATCGCCAATAGCGGTAAATTCCATCCGCTTACTAGAACCAATATTCCCACTAATTACGGTATCAGAATTAATGCCAATGCCGATTTTAATTCTGGGCTTATCATCTACATAGCGACGTTGATTAAATTCGTGCAGGCGAACCCGCATTTCTAAGGATGTTTGCACTGCCATCCAAGCGTGTTCTTCTAAGGGTAAGGGAGAACCAAAGACAGCCATAATGGCGTCGCCTATGTATTTGTCAAGGGTGCCTTTATGTTTAAAGACTGCCTCCACCATTGATTCAAAATATTCATTGAGCATACTCACCACTTCTTCTGCTTCTAAGTTTTCTGTCAAAGTGGTGTAGCCACGAATATCGGAAAATAAAATCGAAACTTCTTTGCGATCGCCTCCTAGTTTAGCATCATCCAATTTCAGCAATTCTTCGGCTAATTCCTGGGTCATGTAGCGGTACATCGTACTCTTAAGCCGCTTTTCATCACTGATATCTTCCATCACCACCAGCGCCCCACGGACTTGCTCTTGGTCGCTAGCATCGGCAATTGTGTTAATCGATAAATTAATACTGTGCTGTTCTGTACCAGTAGTTAAAAGTGTGCGATCTGGATAATATTGCTGGCGGCCTTTTAAGTCAACTGCATGTAAAGCATCCTGATACCACTTGCTAAAGTCACCTTCTTTGATGCCGATGACATCATTAACTAATTTACCTTCTAAACGGTCATCGACTCCCAGTCCTAGCAAACGTTGGGCGCTTTCATTGGCGGCGATAATTAACCCAGTTTTATCAGTGGAAACCACTCCGTTAGAAAGACTACGCAGAATATCTCGTTGCATTTGTTCTTGTTGCTTGACTGTGGCAAACAACTGAGCATTTTGCAGTGCTACTCCCGCTTGAATATTAAAAGCTTCCATGAACTCTTCATCGTTGCGGTCAAAGCTAGCTTGGAAGCAGTCGGGAGCTTTGGGCCAATCAGCTGGATTATAAGGTGGAAAATCACCAGTTTTCTTTTTATTTACAAGTTGGGTAACACCAATGAGTTGTTGATCGGCGTTAAACACTGGCATACAAAGTAAGCTACAGGTGCGATAGCCATTTTGCTGGTCGAGTTGTTTGGCAGTATCAGAGTCAGGATCATCGTACAAATCAAAGGCAATATTCAGTTTCTTCCCAGAAGCCGCTACTAGACCAGCAAAACCTTTACCTATGGGAACTCGCAACTCTTTAGTTGAACCATCATCCTGGGTAATTTTTGTCCACAATTCATGGCGATCGCGGTCTATTAACCATAGTGTACTGCGATCAGCATTCATCAGTTCCTTGGCTTCATCCATCACCCGCTTGAGGGTGTCTTCTAAGTCCAGACTGCTTTGAGAAAGGGACTTGATTGCTTTCATCAGCGCCGCCACCGCTCTTTGTTTTTGGGTGGCTACATAAAAAGAGCGCGAGGATTCTAAAATTAGGCGAATAGAAGGGGCAAATTCTTGAAATAATTGTTCGTCAGCACGAATAAAACCTTTGGTATCAATGCGCTCTGCAAGTGGAGCATCGTGATTATTTCCAGATTTTAATTTATTCAGTAATTGTACTACTGCGACTAATTGCCCATGTTCATTTAATAACGGCAAAGCCAGCATGGTGTAGGTGCGATAGCCAGTTCTTTTTTCTTGTTCTTGGGCAAAATGCGATCGCGGATCACTATAAAAATCAAAGGGAATATTGATAACTTGCTTGAAGGTGGCGACTTCCCCAGCAATGCCTTTATTCGCAGGGATACGAATTTCTAAAGAGCGATCGCCTTCCCCCTCGGCCAGAATTGACCAGAGTTCTTTTTTTTCTTCATCTAATAAAAATATTGTTGTCCGGTCTGCACCCAGTAATTCGCCAGTTTTCAAGGTAATCGAATGCAACATTTCTTGCAGAATGGTTTCAAAACCCTGAGAATCCAGCATTGATAGGGTTTGATGGACAATCTGTAATTTTTGCTCGACATCCTTAACGACCTGTTTAAAAGTATCCTGAGTCAAGGGAGCAAGAAACGTAGAAACAGTTCCTTGTCTTGTGGCAAGAGCACCTACAGGAGCAGAATTTGCTTGTAATTCGCGGTTTTCTTGGTTGTGAACACCAATAATCAAATCGGCAGTCTCCCCACAACTTCCTTGATACACTGACATAATCGGTATTTTATATAACAGAATGAGATTTTAGATGTAACAATGAAATTAAATTTATGTAAGTGGTGCTAAAAGCAACAATTGCTTGATATTATCCATAGTTTAATCGCTTGTTTAGCCAGCGTCATCCTGTGAATAAGGGTGGAAGTTGATTACCACCAAGCATGTATTGACCAAAACCCCTTTGCATAGGCGGATACAGATGATTAATAGAGGGTCAGACCCCTCATTTAAACAATAAAACAATGTTTTCCGCAGCTGGTAGTGAGCAGATCCAGCCTTCTCTTGGAGATGCTGTGGGAACAAAGTAGGGCTGGAGCCGCTTACTACAAACTTTTAATTAATGATGCGATCGCCTTTACTAATTCCTCTGGATCTACAGGCTTGGAAATATGCTGTTGAAATCCGACAGCGATCGCTTGCTGATAATCCATCTCGCCAGCATAAGCAGTTAAGGCGATCGCTGGAATTTTCCTACCTTGCTCTGGTTCCAGACTCCTTATTTGTCGCATCAGCATGTAACCATCCATTTCTGGCATTCCAATATCGCTGATGATCAAATTTGGCTGGGATTGACTCAGTGCAGTTAAAGCCTCAATGGCTGAGGCTACAGCAGTCACACTTGCACCATATTGCTCCAGCATGAAGGGCAAAAACTCTCGCATATCTGCGTCATCATCCACCACGAGAATTTCTAAGCCAGACAAGGGTAAGGGCTGATCTTCCCCAAGTGAGGAGTTATCTTTTGCATCTTTGATTCCCTTGCTTTCATCCTGTAAGCATGGAAGCCTGACGGTGAAAGTTGCTCCTCGATCTTCGCCCAGACTTTCTGCTTGAACAGTTCCCCCGTGAAGTTCTACAAGATGCCGGACGATCGCTAATCCTAAACCTAAACCGCCAAATTTGCGAGTTGTGGCACCATCTGCTTGACGGAAATAATCAAAGACATAAGGTAAGAATTCAGGTGCAATCCCTTTCCCTGTATCAGTGACGCAGATTTGTACCTGTGAGCCAATTTGCTCTAATTTAATTTTTACTTGTCCCCCAGTGGGAGTAAACTTAATGGCATTAGAAAGAATATTCCAAAAAACTTGTTGCAATCGATTGGCATCGCCTAAAACTGTCCCTAAACTAGGCTCAATAATTGTCTGAATCTCGATAGACTTAGCCTGTGCTGATAAACGCACTGTCTCGATCGCAGCTTCAATGACTGATACCAAATTAATCCGGCCGAAGTTGAGGTTAAGTTTACCCTGAAGGATGCGGGAGACATCAAGCAAATCTTCAATCAATTGAGTTTGTAACTTGGCATTGCGCTCAATGGTTTCGAGGGCGCGATCGCTTGTTGCTTGATCAAGTTTGCGGGTTCGCATCAGTTTTGTCCAACCCAGAATCGGGTTAAGCGGTGTTCTCAATTCATGTGACAGCACGGCTAGAAATTCATCTTTGATCCGGTTTGCTGATTCAGCAGCGTTTCGCGCCGTTCGTTCGGCTTCGTAGAGATGGGCACGAGCGATCGCTTGGGCGCATTGTTGAGCAACAGCCAAGATAAACGCTTGATCTTCCTCACTCAATTGTTGAGGCTGGGCAAATCCTAAAGTTATACCGCCAACTGCCGAACCTTCTACCATCAATGGAATAGAAATCCAGGCTTCAAAGTCATATTGGGCGTATATTTCAGCTAAATGTGGGTAACGAGCTATCCGATTTTCTGTTGGTTCAGCCCAAATAGGTTTTCCAATCCGCACAGCTTCTGCTAATGGAGACGGTGAATCAATGGCAAAATTACGCCAAGTATCCACCAAATTTTGGTTATAGCCAACTGCACGCAGAATTTCCAGTTCAGCTTTACTTTCATTCACCAAGGCAACGAGGGCAGAACTGGCTCCCAAGGCTGCCATGCTCTGCTCTACAATGACTTCAGATACTTGGGCTGGTGTCAGCGATTCTGAAAGGGCAGATGTGATGGATTGGAGACGGGCAATGCGCTCTAATGCTCGTTCTGCCGTTTTTTGTGCTTGCTGTGCTTCTTGGTAAAGCCGAGCATTATCGATGGCGATCGCAGCTCGATGGGCAATATCTTCCGCTAATGACAAGTCAGCCGTGCTGTAACGACGTTCTGATTCAGCGTTTACAAAGGAAATGGCACCAAAAATTCTTCCACGTGCCATTAATGGCAAAATAATACAGGAATTTAATCCAATTTCACGTATAATACGCAGATGTTCTGGATCGGGGATGGCTCTTGCTAGCAATGCATCTGAGATTTCAGTTATCATTTCAGATTGTCCAGTACGCAAAACTTTAGGCACGCCTTCCTGTGCATCCAAATTTCTGGGATAACGTTGATAAAGTTCCCAGCCTAGTCTCACTTTCTCTGGATCGCGGTGAGCAACTGCTACCCGATTAATTGATTGGTTGTCTTGCAACAGATCAACGCCGCACCAATCGGCAAAGTAAGGCACAACCAGGTTGGCTACACTTGCTAGGGTACTTTCGTAATCCAGGGAAGAGGCGAGTGTTGCACTGACTTGAGCTAAAAACCCGGCTCGTTGTTGATTGGCTTCTGCTTCTAGGCGGGCGGTTTGCTCTTGAATCAGTTGGATTCGTTCAGCTTCAGATTGTTTGCGTAAGCGAAGCTCGTCGTAGACATCAGTGACATCAAGCACAACACCACTCATGTGTGTGGCTTTACCTGCTTCATTGAAAAAGGCTTTTCCCCGACAGGCTGCGTAGCGAATACTGCCGTCATCTCGAATAATTCGATATTCTAAATTATGCTCCACGCCTTCGTTAATTGCTCGGCTCAATGATTGAGCCAGCAATCCGCGATCGTCTGGATGTAGACGAGCTAAAAGTGCTTCAGAAGTGCCAGCAAAGGTTTCCGGTGTCAACCCAAATAATTGATAAATCTGCTCATCCCAGTCAAAGCGATCGCTGGCAATATCCCAACTCCAAACACCGATTTGGGCAGATTTCAACGCCAAATTGAGTTTTTCCTGACTATTTTCTAGACCTTGATAAAGACGAGCATTTTCTAGAGAAATAGCAATTTGAACTGTCAATATTTCCAGGACAGAAAGTTTTTCATGTGTAAAGGCGCTGGAGATCAAATTATTTTCTAAATATAAAATACCAATTAATTTTGACTGAAGTGCGATCGGTAAACAAAGTACAGATTTAGGTTGCTTTCGGATTATATACTCGTCTTTAGAAAACAAATTTTGCTCAGTAGCATCCTGCAAAATCACTGTTTCTTGAGTTCGCTGAACATAATTCAGCATTGATTGCGGAATAACCTGTGGAATTTCATCCTCTAATACAGGTCGATAAACATTGAGCTTTTCTGCTTGGAGATTAAATTTAGCTTCTACTTCGATTACCAAGTTTTGCTCGTATTCAAGCAATAAATAACCAATTTCTGCTCCTGCTTGCTCAAGAACAATCTGCATTAAAGTCTTCAATAACCGCGAAAACACAATTTCACTAGATATGCTTTGAGATGCTTTAACAACCGATAAAAAGTCTAGGTGTTCACCTGTGCTAAAAAACGTTCCGTTAGAGATAAGCTGTTGTTGCGGCAATAGCTGAGGATAGGATTCTTCGAGGTGCTTAACTTTAGCAGATGCCTCCCAACGTACATAAGCATTTTTAGATTCTTGCAAGTAGGTTTTGGCAATTAATTCAAACTTCTGTTCTACATAAAATTTAGCGCATAGCTCATTAGCCAAAGCTTCATATTGCACAAATCCCTGCTCACGGGCTGAAGCAATTGATTGCTCATACAAGCGCATTGCTTCTAAGTCTCTATTTTCAATACGAGCTATTTCAGCAGCTACTAATTGAGACTTGTGTAAGAAGTTTGCAGGGCAGTGGTTAGCCCAGTATTGCAATTGCTGCTGATGGAATTCTAGGGATTGTAAAAGCTGTTCCTGCTCTTGATAAGATACTGTTGGATAAAGAGCCGTGAGAGTTAATGAGTAATATAAAATGTAATCTGTTTCAATTATTGATGCTAGTGTTTTAACTGGAAAATTAGACAATTTTAATGCAGAATTAAACGCCTCTGTATATTTTTCATAAGTAAAAAATATAATTAATTTAATAATATGATAAAAAATAATTCCACTGACAAAACCTGCATCTGTAATGATAGACAAAGCGCATGATTCATCAAATTCATCATTACTAAGAGTCAGATTGTGGTGAGTCAGCCCGCGCAGATTCATAAGTAGCATCTGCTGTAGTTTGATTGTTTGATAGACAGTCTCATGTTTAGACTGGCGGGCGAATACAGCGTATTTTTCTAGAGATTTGTATGTTTCAGCAAGTGGAAAACCTAACTGGATAATTTGCCAGGAGCTTTGATAACCATTATAGTTTGCCATCGTCACATCACCAGCTTCCATACAGCCGATAAATCCCCGCTCTAAAAATGGAATATCGGTAAAGATATGGTTACCCCAAACGTTAATATGACTTCCATGAATGTGCAGAACAACTCCTCTAAGTTTCAAGTCATGCAACTTTTCATTTAATTGAATTGTCATCTCAGAGAATGCGTAACCTGTAGGAATATCATGGAAGATAGAAACCAACAACATGGCATACATGCTGTAGGCAAAACAGGAATCTTCTGTATTACCAAACTTGAGTGAGTAGTTAACTGCTTTAAGTACGACTAAGGGGAAGAGATCGGGTCTACCGAGATAAGTAGGTGGCCCCAAAGTTGTCAACAAACTAATGACTGTTTTAATATTTGGATCTTGGATTACTATAGAATTAATTAAATCAGAGACTTGTCTATTACCTAAATTGGTTAATACTTGATTTTTTTCAATTGCGATCGCAGCTTGTACTTCCTCATTTGTATCAGGGAATGTCACTCCAAAAATTTTTAAAGCTTCTAATCCCAATGTCAGCGCCTCTTCATATCTTCCTGCAACTTGATAGATTCTGATTTGCAGCATATAAATCTTAGATTTATCTACAGAGGATGCTGCCTTCAGGAATAGTAATTCAAATAATTCTTCTGCTTGTCCTAAATTTCCTGTTAAGAATTCACACTCAGCTAGTTCTCTGAATAAATTAAATGTTTGTTTATATTGTTCAATCCAGGCATTCTCAGCTAAAAGATTCATAGCAACGCTAAAAAACTTTTTAGCAGGAGTGTAGGCTGTGGAGGCTTTTGCCTTCTTCGCAGCGATTAAATTCAAGCGTAGCAATTCATCTTTTTCTGTCTGCTCAATAATTAGATCCACAGCAAAATTGAGTTGATTGACTAAATCAAATATTTGCTCGTTCACTTGTTCAGGACTAGCATTTTTTAGCAAAAGTAGTCCAATTGTCAGGTGAACTGCCGACTTTGATTCATCAGCAATTAAGGAGTATGCAGCTTGCTGAACTCGGTCATGATAAAAACGATAGTTTTTCTGGGCAGTTTCATCTGACTCTATGGGGATAATTAATCCTCTTAAAATTGCATCAACAAGCGCATCCGTTGTTTCTTCAATAGATTGTTCACCAACGATCGCTAAAACTTCTAAATCAAAGCGATTACCAATACAAGAAGCTAACTTAAGCACTTCTTGAGTTGCGGCTGGCAGTTTTTGCATCCGCTCAATCATCAAACTGACAATATTATCTGTAATCCCTTGGGCTTCAATCTGAGTTAAATTCCATTGCCAAATACGATGTTGGCGGTCAAAAATCAGCAGATTTTCTTGATGCAGTGTTTTCAGAAACTCATTGACAAAAAAAGGATTGCCGTCAGTTTTTTGGATAACCAATTGAGCAAGAGGTTCTACTCGTTCTACTGAACTATGCAAGGTATCAGCAATTAACTGATTTACATAAACAAGATTCAAGGGCGTAAGAATAATTTCAGTTATTCTTGCTCCATACTGGCAAATCTTCTCCATCATCAAACTAAAGGGATGCATAACATCTACTTCGTTATCTCGAAAAGCCAAAATGAAGCAGAGATATTGGATACTAGACCCAGTAATAACGGTTTGAATTAACTTTAAAGTAGCGCTGTCTGCCCACTGCATATCATCTAAAAAAACAGTGAGCGGATGCTCTTTTTGAGCAAAGACGCTGATAAAATTCTGAAACACCAAATTGAATCGATTTTGAGATTCGGCAGGCCCCAAGTCTGGTATAGGAGGCTGTTCTCCAACAATTAATTCAACTTCGGGAATTACATCTGTGATCAATCTACCATTGTTCCCTAATGCTGCTTGTATTCGCTTTTTCCAAGTGACCAGTTGAGCTTCAGGCTGCGTTAAAATTTGTCTAACAAGTGTTTGAAAAGCTTGAACAATAGTGGAGTAAGGAATATCTCGTTTGTACTGATCATACTTACCAGAGATAAAAACTCCGCGTTCTCGCACAATAGGCTTGTGAATTTCTTTTACTAAAGAAGATTTACCAACCCCAGCATAGCCAGAAACTAACACCAGTTCTGGTTTACCTTGCCTAACAACTCGTTCAAATGCTTCTAAAAGCTTGGCAATATCTGCTTCTCGCCCATACAATTTTTGAGGAATTTGAAAACGCTCTGAGATATCTTGTTCACCCAAAACAAAGGATTCTATTTGTCCCGTTGCCTCCAATTGTTTTAAGCAACTTTCCAGATCAAATTGCAAACCTAAAGCGCTCTGATACCTCTGTTCTGCAACCTTTGACAACAATTTGATGATGATATCACAGAGCATTTGAGGAATATCAGAATTTAACTTATTCGGGGATGGTGGAGATTTGGCGATATGACAATGTACCCACTCTAAGGGGTCTTTGCCTTGAAATGGTAACTGACCTGTCAGCATCTCATAAAAGGTGATTCCCAGAGAATACAAATCGCTGCGATGGTCAATTCCTCGATTCATTCGCCCGGTTTGCTCAGGTGACAAATAAGGTAGACTGCCTTCAATTCGACTGGAACTGCTAACTATTTGCTGCTGGTATGGAATGAAGGTAGCAATTCCAAAATCGGCAATTTTGACCTGATTAGTTTCGAGGTTAATTAAAATATTTTGCGGCTTAATATCCTTGTGGACAATATGATGAGTGTGAATTTGTGCAAGTTTACTAGTGATTTCAATAGCAATCTTCAGAAACGGCACAGGCTGTTGAAATTGGTCTAGCAACTGGTCAAGCGATCGCGCCTCAAAATCCTCCATAATTAAATAAGGGATTCCCTGATGCATTTCTAAGGCGTAGGCTTTGACAACTGCTGCGGCGGTGTTTAACTTTTGTGCGATCGCATACTCATGTTTGAGTTGTTCAATATTATTGGGTGTACACTGTTCTGGACGTAGCCCTTTGATAATTACCGGGCACTGATCTTTAATCTTAATTCCACGGTATATGACTGCTTTTACCCCTGCTTTTAACAAAGTGACAATCTGAAATCCGGGTAATGCAATCATCATGCCAAACACTCCAGCCGTGCTTCTTCAGGGATAATCCGAGCTTAATTGTATTTTAAATACATTTCTTTGGGCAGATGAAATTTAGATGATATTAGGTTTGGATAATTTGGTTATACTGACTCAAAAACCAAAATTAAGCTACAATTCAAGCAGAGTAAGCATTTCCCGCTCAGAAACTCCCCATGTTTGATAACCTGCAAACCCAAATTTACCAACTCGAACAATTTGCCAACAGCCTCGTTTCTAACCAATTGACACACCTTAGCGTGATAAGCGTTGGCATCATCTTTGCCGCTGGCTTGCTCACCAGTCTCACACCCTGTATGCTTTCGATGCTGCCAATTACCATTGGTTACATCGGTGGTTATGAAGCCAAAAACCGCTTGCAAGCAGCTGCCCAATCAACTTGGTTTGCTTTAGGTTTAGCAACTACATTGGCAGGACTAGGAATCATAGCAGGTTTAGTCGGAAAAGTATACGGTCAAGTGGGAATTGGTTTGCCGATTATCGTCAGCATTATCGCTATTCTCATGGGACTTAACTTATTAGAAGCACTGCCTATACAATTTCCATCGTTGAATGAAACCAATTGGATTTCGCCAGATTTGCCAGCAGGATTGCGTTCTTATTTATTGGGACTGACTTTCGGCTTAGTCGCATCTCCTTGTAGCACACCTGTTTTAGCAAGCTTGTTAAGTTGGATTGCTAGTACACAAGACTTAATTTTAGGTGCTGTTTTGCTACTTTCTTATACAGCCGGTTATGTAGCCCCATTAATTTTGGCGGGTACTTTTACAGCTTCAATTAAAAAATTATTAGAATTGCGTCGCTGGTCTGGTTGGATTAACCCAGTTAGTGGGGCATTATTGGTAGGATTCGGTGTATTTTCCTTAATTTCTCGGATTCCCCTTGGCAGTTTTTAATATCAATACTTTAGTTGCATTTTATACCTAATGACTTTAGAAGATTCAGCGTCCAAAGAATTAAAATGGTGGGCAGTACCTGGGCAGTTCTTACGCCAAGAGCTTTTGCCTATACTGACTAACTTACGATTAGCGATCGCACTACTGCTATTGATTGCAATCTTTAGCTCTACCGGTACTGTAATTGAGCAAGGTCAGTCACCCGCATTTTACCAAGCCAACTACCCAGAGCATCCAGCTTTATTTGGTTTCTTAACTTGGAAGGTAATTCAAGTAGTTGGGTTAGACCACGTGTATCGTACCTGGTGGTTTCTGTCATTACTCATCTTATTTGGCACTAGTTTAACTGCTTGTTCATTTACTCGACAGTTACCAGCCTTAAAAGCTGCCCAGCGCTGGAAATATTACGAAGAACCACGGCAATTTCAAAAATTAGCTTTAAGTGCAGAACTAGATACTGGTTCCTTAGATTCCTTAAACCAGATATTACAGAAACGCCGCTACAAAATTTTTCCAGATCCAGAAAAAGCAAATCTCCTCTACGCCCGTAAAGGAATAGTCGGACGCATCGGGCCAATTATCGTTCATATTGGCATCGTAGCTATTCTGCTAGGGGGAATTTGGGGGGCGATGACTGGGTTTCTGGCTCAGGAAATGGTTGCTAGTGGCGATACATTTCAAGTGACAAATATTGTCGATGCTGGCCCTTTAGCAGCAGCCCAAGTCCCGAAAGATTGGTCTGTGCGTGTCAATCGTTTTTGGATTGACTACACTCCATCCGGCGGCATTGATCAATTTTATTCAGATATGTCCGTCTTGAATAAGCAGGGAGAGGAAGTTGACCACAAGAAGATTTTTGTCAACGAGCCTCTGCGCTATCATGGCGTAACTTTTTATCAAACTGATTGGGGAATTGCGGGTGTTCGCGTCCAATTTAATAACAGCCCGGTTTTTCAGCTACCAATGGCGCAATTGAACACCAACGGCCAAGGGCGCATTTGGGGAACATGGGTTCCAACTAAACCAGATTTGAGTGAGGGTGTCTCCCTCTTAGCCAAAGACTTGCAAGGGATGGTATTAATTTATGATCCTACAGGCAAACTCGTTGATACTGTCCGCACGGGGATGTCTACTCAAGTCAATGGTGTGAAGCTGAAAATTCTGGATGTCATTGGCAGCACTGGCTTACAAATTAAAGCCGATCCAGGCATACCAATTGTTTACTCTGGGTTTGGCTTGCTAATGCTGGGTGTGGTGATGAGTTACTTCTCTCATTCGCAAATATGGGCATTACAAAAAGGCGATCGCTTGTATGTTGGTGGCAAAACTAATCGCGCCCAAGTTGCTTTTGAACAAGAGGTTTTGGAAATTTTAGATCAGCTAAGTTCACAGCCCAAAGGTGAGGAAAAAGAGACAGCGATTCAAGTTTAAACGCTTCAGAGGCGCAAAGGAAATCGCAGAAGATTACTTTGCGTAGCTTTGCGTTTCAAAGTTATTTACAATTAATTACGCCCATACGGCTACAGATTGGGAAATTATTAGAGGTATTTATTAAACATTGAAAAAAAAGATTTGATTTGTATGTCTGCTCAGTTCATAACCCTGCGGCTAATCTTTCATAACCCATACTAGTATTGATTTATAGCCAACGAATCGCACCGACCTCACCAAATCGCGTTGCTCCTGATTACGTTTAGTTATAAACTTTGTAAAGAATAAAAAATTTTTTAGCAACCCAATAATTTTACAGTTTTATTATGAAATAATAAACAGCTAATAACTTTATTTCTAGTACAGCATGGCGTAAATAAACATACCATTTCAAATGGCGCAAGAAGCTCGGAATATAATTCTTTTGACTTTTGACTTCCGCCTTGCGGTACTAGTTAGCTGAAGTTTAGTGCTGTTATTGGTGGAGGGTGCAATGTCCTGTGGTTTGGATTTTGCTCCTTGGATTGCTTTGGCTAGAGATTGTGCGCTTGCTCAATTAACACCAGATAGCGCTTTTTCCAGTACTTATAAGCTTCTAAATTAATGGAAGTAACTGCCAGACCCTGATAAAATAGTACTTTTTTCATTAATATTCCTATTACTATCTGGAGGCTATTGCTATGTTCAGTGAGCAAGCTTACTTACTAGCATACCCTGATGTAGCGGCGGCTGTTAATGCTGGCTCTTTTACCTCAGGACTACAACACTATGAACAGTTTGGACAATTTGAGAATAATCGCTTTGGCTTTTTTTTAGGAACCAGCGGGAATGACACCATAACTGGCTTTGGTGAAGGTAACAAACTCATCGCTGGACTTGGTTTCGACGTTTTATCAAATGGAGCAACAGTTGCTGGAGTCGGTCAGATTGATACTCTAATTGGCACCCCAGGGATAGATATATTCCTCCTTGGCTATTCTAGTTTGTCTTCATTAAGCTCCACACCTCAACAATTTTACGTTGGTGATGGTAATACAGATTATGCTCTAATCCAGGACTTTAAGCGAGTTAGTGACATGATTGTGCTAGAAGGAGCACCACAGAACTACACTTCTCAAGTAGTAAACGGAAGTTTAAACATCTCTACATTATCGGGAGACTTAGTTGGTATTGTTGAAGGGGTTACTTCTTTGATCCCGGTTTCGGGCGATTTGATTGACATTGCAAGATTCAACATTCCATTGAATGCTGTTGGACCATTTACTGTTTTTTTATAATAGACATCTGGTGAAAATGAATTGTTTTGACGTTGCAATGCAACGCCTCTACAAGGGTTTCAGGTAACGCATAATTAATTTCTGGAGATGTCTAATGCAATCTACGACTTATGCGACTAGATTGTCAGACTGTAACAGTTTTTGAGTATTACAATACTCTTCGCTCCTTCTAATACCGAAGCGAAGCCAGCTTAACACAACAAGAACGGGCAGCGTGTGCCTAATGGCACAACTACTTCCAGTTCGTTCAGGGAGAACGAGAGTTGAAAAACTATCCTGCAAGTATATATTGGCGATCGCCCATCGATCAAACAGACTTTTATAAATACTGTGATAATTCAGCTACTGTATCAAGGAAAACTCAGGATTGGTGGTATCGGTGTAGCCAGTTTTTAGGGTTAGGAAGTTGTTTAGTTATAGGGAGTGTATTTATTACTTCCTTACAAGAGCGTGTTTTAGCGCAAATTACCCCGGATGCCACCTTGCCTACAAACTCCAGCGTTGTAAAGGATGGAAACACATTCAATATTACTGGAGGAACAAAAGCAGGAAGTAATTTGTTTCACAGTTTTGAGGAGTTTTCTGTACCTATTGGTGGCGCTGCTTTGTTTAATAATGCTGCGGATATTCAAAATATCATCAGTCGAGTTACGGGTGGTTCAGCTTCTAATATTGATGGGTTAATTAGTACTAATACTCCCGCTAATTTTTTTTTGATAAATCCAAATGGGATTATTTTTGGCCAGCGTGCGAGGCTAGATGTTAAAGGTTCTTTTGTTGCGACTACAGCAAATGCGATCGCTTTTGGTGATAGAGGGATTTTCAGCGCCACGAATCCGACTACTTCTCCACTGTTGACAATCAATCCTTCCGCTTTTCTATTCAATCAAATTGCTACTGCGCCAATTCAAAATAACTCAGCTAATCTAAGTGTCAAAGATAATCTTAGTTTGCTACTAGTTGGTGGCAATATAAACATGAATGGTGGCTCCCTGAAGGCTTTTGGTGGGCGAGTAGAGTTAGGAGGTTTAGCGCAAGAAGGAATAGTTGGGCTAAATGTAAATGATAATAATCTGAGCTTAAATTTTCCGCCTGACCTATTGCGAGCTTCATTATCGCTTACCAAGGGCGCTGAAGTGGATGTTGCATCTGGTGGTGATGGCAGTATTGCCGTCAATGCCCAGAATATAGATATTTTGAATGGAAGTAGTCTACGTGCGGGTATTAGCGTACTTGCAGGAGCCGATGACGCTCAGGCGGGAGATGTCACCCTCAGCGCCAAAGGAACAGTGAGAATCGAAAATAGCTCTATCTACAACGCCGTTTTTGGTTTTGGAAAAGGTGGTTCCTTACGCATAGATACAGGAAAATTGATTATTCAAGATGGAATAGTAGCGACTGCTACTATTTCTAGTGGTAGTAGTGCTGGGGATCTGTTTGTGAACGCCTCTGACTCAGTAGAACTAACTGGCAGTTCCTCATCAAACGGTACAATTGACATTGATATCGATATTCCTATTCTTGATTTATTAGGTTTACCTTCCAATTTTACTGTTCCTATTGGCTTGTTTTCTGCTTCCATTGATGCTAATACTCTTCTACCCAGGAATCTTCGTGATTTTCTTGATCTAAGTTTCCTTCTACCTACTGCAAGTGGAAATGCCGGAAACCTGACTATTGAAACTGGGCGATTAATTGTCTCTAATGGGGCAGTAGTATCGGCAGGCAGTACTACTACAGGGCAAGCCGGAAATTTATTCGTGAACGCGAAAGACTCTATAGAACTAAGTGGCACCTCAGCTAATAATGCTCCCCCAGGACTAGGGCTGTTCACCATAGCCGATAGAGTTCCCAGTGGATTGCGTAATGAAACTACAGGTTTGGGACAAGGAGGCGACTTGACTATTGATACTGAAAGATTAATTGTCCGTGATGGGGCCTGGGTGACAACAGGTACTGCTGGAGAGAAGCCAGGAGGAAAATTAACTGTAAATGCTTCGGAGTTAGTAGAAATAAGAGGCACCGACAGAGCCAATAATGTACCTAGCGTCTTAGCTAGCGGAACACAGGGATCTGGAAAATCGGGCGACATGGTTATTAGTACTAAAAAGTTAATAGTCAGCAATGGGGGAATCATATCATCGGGTACTTCTAGCTTGGGAAAAGGGGGAGATTTGACTATCAACGCCTCCGAATCCGTAGAACTTATCGGCACCTCAAAGCAAGGGGTGTCTGCCGATGTCTTAAGAGAACTAATTGGAATTACTGGAGGCTTAGTCTCTAACGTCGTAAAAGAGCGTCCGTTTCCTAGCGGTATAATTGCAGGGACTACAGGTCAAGGAAATGCTGGAAACTTGATAATTAAAACTGGACAGTTGTTTATCCAAAATGGGGCACAAGCATCAGTTTCAACAACCAGTACAGAGAAAGGGAATGCGGGTTCTTTAAGTGTTAATGCCACTTCTATAAAACTGAGTGGAACTTCACTTGAAGGCTCCAATCTCAATGATATTGTGGGTCGGAGCCTGTTGACGACTGCTACCAGCAAAGACTCAACGGGAAAAGGCGGCGATATTAATTTGTACACCAACTCCTTGGAAATCATCGATGGTGCTGCACTGACAACTAGTACTTCTGGGCAAGGAGATGCAGGTAAAATAACTGTCAATGCTACTGATAAAGTAATAATTAGTGGTAGTGGCTTTAATTATGATGACCGAGTTAATAACTTTCCTGATCAGGTAGAAAATATTGGCGCTAACAGTGGCTTATTTGTCAGTTCTAATGGTTCAGGAACGACAGGCGACATCGAAATCAACTCACCTAAAATTATCTTAGACAACCAAGGCAAACTCAACGCCGAATCTGCATCCGGTAACGGTGGTAACATCAACCTCAATAGTGACTTACTCTTACTCCGTCGCAACAGTCAAATCTCCACCAACGCAGGTACAGACAAATTAGGTGGCAATGGCGGTAACATCATTATCAATAACCACCCAAATTACCGAGGCTTTATCGTTGCAGTTCCCAACGAAAATAGCGATATCACTGCCAACGCCTTTGAGGGTAGCGGCGGGAAAGTTATTATTAACTCTGCTGGCATCTTTGGGCTACAGCCGCGCAGTCGGCAAGAGCTTGAGCAGCAGTTGCAAACAACCGACCCGAACAAGCTATATCCTAGTCAGTTGCCAACAAGTGACATCACTGCCATCTCCCAAAGCAAGCCTTCCTTAAATGGTGAGATAAATCTCAACACACCTGATACTGACCCTAGTCGCGGCTTAATTGAACTACCCTCTAACATCGTGGATGCATCCCAACAAATCGCTCAAGGCTGCACTCCTAGAGGACGACTTGCCGCTAGTCGCTTTATCGCTACTGG
>NZ_JAYGHD010000085.1:0-17389 GCF_034932245.1 Nostoc sp. UHCC 0251 | reverse complement strand
CAACGCCTTTACGTTGATACACAAGATGATTACTTTGTACAGTGCGTAAGTCCTAGAATATAGGCTCTGATTAGATTTTATTTATTATTCGACTCCATAAAAAGAACTGAGAGCCAATTTTTTTTATGAGATAAAAGCCCAAAAAATAAGGGGAAGATAAACTTATCTTCCCCTGCTCTATTATTTTTGTCATTGTTTGGTTTGTTAGCTTCTTTGAGTTTTTGCCGTAACATTTGCCTTTGTTTTTTTAGTTGCCTCTTCCTTGCAGAACCGCCTCTACCTTTATCATTTCTGCCTTCTTTACGGGGAGATTCCCATCTTTTCAGGCGCATAAGTTTTTACCTCTCTTGTACTTGTTTGGTAGTGGGCAGGAGGAGAATCGAACTCCTATGACCGCAAGGCCGCCACATTTTGAGTGTGGTGCGTCTACCAATTTCGCCACCCGCCCATATATCTCACCTTAACTAGTATACTCTAATTAAGTGATTTTGTAACAAGTCTGAAAATTAATTTTAAAAGCTTTGCTGGAATCAGAAATCTAAGAATTTTCTGGCTTAAAGGCGTGGCAGGTTCAATAAACTAGGGTCAATATCATGCAGTTTGGCACAGCCACTAAGTGCCATTGCCACATTTAACTCATCTTGTAGTAGTGAGATTACATGAGACACACCAGTTTGCCCTGCTACTGCTAGTCCCCACAAAATAGGTCGTCCGATGAGTACCGCTTTTGCTCCTAATGCCAGAGCTTTGAGGATGTCTGTGCCCCTGCGAATGCCTCCATCCAGAAGTACTTCTATTTTACCATCCACTGCTGCTACTATTTCAGCTAGGGCTTCTATTGAAGCGATCGCACCGTCGAGTTGTCTGCCACCATGATTGGAAACAACAATTGCTTTGGCCCCATATTCTACAGCCCGAACAGCATCATCTCCCCGTAAAATTCCTTTGATAACTAAAGGTAGTGGAGATAAAGATTGCAGCCATTCCAAATCTTCCCAAGTTACTGCTGGGTTGAGCTGTTGGGCAAAATAAGTAAATAATCCAGATTCGCCTTCTTCATGGGAAATATCTAGCCCTGAGATAGTGGCGAGATTAGCCAGATGTAAGTCTGAGGGTAAGGCAAACTCGTTACGTCTATCTCTTTCTCGCTGTCCGAGAACAGGTGCATCTACAGTTAGACAAAGTGCTTTGTAGCCGGCTTTATAGGCTTTTTCTACCAAAGCACGAGTTAATCCCCGATCTTTATGGATGTAAAGCTGGAACCATCGCAGAGAATCTGGAAATTTATCACATGCAGTCGCCACTTCTTCAATACTCTTTGTGGCCATTGTACTTAACACCATACCTACTCCAGCTGATGCGGCAGCTAGGGCTGTGGCCACCTCTCCGTCTGGATGGGCTAGACATTGAAAGGCCATTGGCGCAATTAATATAGGTAGTTGCAGGGGTTGTCCTAAAATGGAGGTAGTTAAATTGCGATTGCTTACATCGACTAATACACGAGGTCGCAGTTTGATTCGCTCAAAGGCAGCACAATTATCTCGTAAGCTAATTTCATCCCAAGCACCACTACTATAGTAATCAAGCGTCATTTGAGAGAGACGCTCTTTTGCTAGCTTTTCGTACTCAAACAGATTTATGGGTTGAAAGCGATGATCGTTGGGTACAACTGTCATGGTAGAGGCTGTGGGTTAAGCAATGGGATGTTTTTTAATCTGATTAGTAAAGCTGTAAAACCCAGTATCTCCGACTGCGTTTTTCTAAAGGAATCTATTTAATAATTCTTCTTTAGATAGTTGCAGTAATAAAGGAGTAAATTCTTCTGGAGATAATGCCAATAAAGCTTCAGTAATTCCTCTTAGTTCTGCATCTAAAGAACCAAAGCGAACTCGCAACAAATTCTCTATAACATTAAGACGTTCTGCTTGAATTCCTTCTTGAATTCCTTCTTGAATTCCTTCTTGAATTCCTTCTTGAATTCCTTCTTGTTTAACTTCTGCTAATTTTTGCTCGTAAATAGGTGATAAACGCATAATTAAATCTCTATCCTCTTCGTCTATATTCTGATTGAATTCTAAAGTAGTCTTTAAATTCAATAATAAATCAATTGCTTTGGAACGTAAGGGATTATTTTGGGGAAGTGCTTCTAGTTCATCTATCGCTTGTTGCTGGACTCTTCCTTTACCTAAAATTCTCAACCATAATGTTTCTTCGGTACACGGTAATTGGTGAATCACCACAATTGCTGTTCTAAAATAATCGTCTAAAAAATTTACTCCTATTCCCCAATTTTCTTCATCTAGGTTAGTTCTAAAACCATCCAATATAGATTCAGAAGCCGTGGGTGATAAAATCCACAAACGTGGTAATTCTGATTCTGTAAGCCGAGTTTTATCGCCTTTACCTTGACGCTTTACTTCAGCAAAGATATCAAACAACTTATTTATACAACTGCGAATTTCCGCAATTGTAGCTGCATTTCTAAATGGTTCAACTAATGCAGGTTCAGCCGCAAATTTTCCTAACAGCCCTAATTCTATTGTATTTGTCGATTGGGGCGAAGGTACAAAATAAACATCAATCTCTCGGATTTGGGCTGGAACTTTCCGACTTGTTTCCACTTCTCCCAATGGTTGTAACAATTCTTTAAGATAGTCTTTGGCGAACTGGTCGTAAGGAAACCTAGTCATTAGCTGATTTTTTGGCTGTACCAGCATTTTACATTACAGTGAATCGCCCACAGCTTGCCTAAAAACTTTAGTAAGTGCGATGTCTACGACGGGCTGCGCCAACGCATGAGCGAAACATCTGGAGTATTGTAAGCTAAAACACATCTAATTTAGATAACCAAATTTCATTAGTCGTTCTACCAGTTTCGCCATCCCCCTTTGGGTGCAACTTCATTACTTGTAGACTTCAGTCCATGACTTTGGATTAAAGATTGATATTCTGTACTGCTTGCCCAACGG
Source organism: Nostoc sp. UHCC 0251 (assembly GCF_034932245.1). NCBI lineage: Bacteria > Bacillati > Cyanobacteriota > Cyanophyceae > Nostocales > Nostocaceae > Nostoc > Nostoc sp. UHCC 0251. The sequence continues at coordinate 14,420 of NZ_JAYGHD010000085.1, read as the reverse complement.
TCAATTTCTCGCGCCCGCAGCACTGGCACTGGATGGGTTAATTGGGCTGTGCGGGCAGCTTTGACCATTTCACCTAGTTCGGTCTTGCTAATATCATCGTAAGCGCGGGCTTGGGCAACAAAGGCATCAAGATTCAGTTGTGGCGCTAAGGTGGGGGAACCACCCGCCAGCTTCATCAACACTGACATGACAACTTTGGGGTCTTGGGTTGCTAGTAATGCGGCGCGATCGCAGGTAAACTCAGCACAGCGTACCCATTCTAAAAGCTGTGCTTGTATCGCTTGAGCAACGAAAGTTCCAACATTGGGCACAATCGCCGCAGCTAATATTAATAAATTTACAGGCGTCAAATAAACGCTATGGTCACACTTGAGATGCCCCAACTCGTGGGCAATTACTGCCTGTATTTCCTCTGGTGTGAGGATATCAATTAGAGATGTGTGTATTACAACAAACGGCTGCTTACCCCGCACAGCAAAAGTATAGGCGTTGGGAGCCGGATGTTGGCGGACGTACAACTGGGGAGGCTCTATATCTAGGATTTTACAGGCATCTAATAACAGCTTGTATAAATCGGGCAGTTGCTTTTCACCCACCAGAATGCTGGAGGCAATATTTTCCACATAGAAAACCTGCTCTGCCATTGGTCCAAGCCAATTTCGTACCAACATATCTATGCCTGGTATTTGCTTGAGCGTTTTGGTAGCTTCCAGGTCTAATGGATGACGAAATGAGTCAGCTTTTAAACCAATCAGCGGGGTTTTGAAGAAGGACATAGTGCAGCAAGCTATAAAAAACACAACTATAGAATCTGGCTGGTTAGATAAACAGCCACCCACAGTTAGTATAACGATTTAACTAGGCTGGACAGGGGGAACAAAGGGAGAAAATTTTACCTTGTTCTCCTTGTTCCCGCCTCAGTCTCAACAAAGAGGCAGGGGGCAGAGAGAAAGAGGACAGGGGGCAGGGAGAAAAGGGGAAAAAGAACCTGCATCAAGTTTTTGACTTTCCCCCTGCTCCCTGCCCCCTGCCCCCTTGCTTCTTCCTGCTCCCTTGCCTCTTCTTCAACTCGACAGGCTACTGATGGTGGAAGCGATTTCTGCATCTGCTGATGTTTCACCCACACGCAGGATTTTAGCGCCCAATTGCTGCAACTTCACATCGAGCCGATCATAGCCGCGATCGAGGTGCTGTAATCCTTGAATTGTGGTTTTTCCTTCTGCCGCCAGTCCTGCTATGACTAGCGCTGCCGATGCTCGTAAGTCCGTACCTAATACTGGTGCGCCAGACAATTTCGGTACTCCCCGAACGAAAGCAGCGTTGCCTTTAACACGAATGTCTGCCCCCAAGCGATTCAACTCTGAGGCATGACGCAAGCGATTTTCAAAGACAGATTCGTTAATTACGCTGTCGCCTTCTGCCACTGCCAGCAAAGCCATGAATGGCGCTTGCATATCTGTGGGAAAACCTGGATGATATTGAGTTTCAATATCCGTTGCCTTAAGGCTTTCCGCTGGCAGAATACGTAAGTGTTCAGGCTTTTCCTCAATTATTGTCACTCCAATATCCCGCAGCTTGGCAATCACTGGTATGAGATGTTCTGGAGCAACAGGTGATAGAAGAAGTTCGGAACGGGTAATTGCTGCTGCTAGCAAAAACGTCCCGGCCTCAATGCGATCGGGAATGATACTGTAGTCAACAGAATGTAATTTGGGGACTCCTTCGATAATAATTCTGCTAGTCCCCGCCCCCTTAATCTTCGCTCCCATCGCGTTACAGAAGTTAGCTAAATCAACTACTTCCGGTTCTCTGGCAGCATTTTCGATGATCGTTTCGCCCTCTGCCAGGGTAGCCGCCATCATCAAGTTTTCCGTAGCTCCGACACTGGCGATATCTAAGTAAATCTTTGCACCTTGTAATCTCCGGCTACTGCCAGGTACGTAGGCATTACAAATGCCATGCTCAATTTGTACTTCCGCTCCCATTGCTTGCAGTCCTCGAACATGCAAGTCAACTGGTCTTGCCCCAATAGCACAACCACCGGGTAACGGCATCTGTGCTACTCCCAATCTTGCCAGAATGGCACCAATGGCGAAGAAACTCGCCCTCAGTTGGGTAACTAGTTCGTAGGGAGCTTTTGATGTTTTAATTTCGCTAGCGTTGATGTCTAAAATATCGCCTTGTCGCGTTAAGGTTACACCCAAAGCCGATAATACCTGACCCATCCGGTCTACATCCGCCAATAAGGGGACATTGCGGATACGACAATCGCCCGGACACAGCAAGGCTCCAGCCATGATTACTAGTGCTGCATTTTTTGCCCCGCTAATTTTCACATGACCTCGCAAAGGATGCCCACCCCAAATTTGCAAGACTGAGGAGTCTGCTTCTGGAGCAATTTTGGCATCTGGTAAGCTGGTAGAAGGATTGATAAGCCTACCTCCAAAAGTAATACGTATTTTATATGTTTGAAGTTGGTTTTGATTCTACAGTAAAGATTCAAATTGTCCACATTTTAGAACACTATATTGCATAAAAAAATTGTTTTTTGGTGAAAAAGAGTGGCTGAAAGCCAACAACAGCAGGCACTTTGAGCTTTTGAAAAAATTAATAAAAATGAACGAATGAGTAGTAGTTTTAAGCTAAATTAAATACTCAGTAAAATAACTTAAGTGTTCTCTAAAAACCCATGCTGTACTTTTCAGTTAATATTTTGATTTGACCCAATGCCCTGAAAAACTTGTTTCCAGTCTGAGCCTCTTAAAGGAGCCGTTATGTTTTAACTTGACAAAGGTAAAACATAACGCAATAATAGGAAATTGTCGATAAAGATAAATGCCAGCGGAACTGGCGGAATTGGCAGACGCGCTAGATTCAGGTTCTAGTGCCGCAAGGCTTCCGGGTTCAAGTCCCGGGTTCCGCATATAAATTTTGGATTTTCGATTAATCCAAAATCCAAAATTAAAAATCGTGTTGACCAGTTTACAAAATTCCCTAGTCAAGCAAATCCGCAAGCTCCACTCCACCAAGGAGCGGCACAAGCAGCAGTTATTTTTACTAGAAGGGACACACCTGTTAGAAGAAGCTTGTGCGGTAAATTACCCACTTGAAACAGTGTGTTGTACTCCAGAATGGCAAGCAAATCACTCCTCACTCTGGGAAGAAGCTTGTAGCCGATGCGATCGCGCCGAAATTGTGAGTAAAGAAATCTTGGATGCGATCGCTACCACAGTCCAACCCGATGGTGTGGTTGCAACGGCAAAACGAAGCGATCGCCAAACTCAATTAGCATTTACTGGTATAATTCTGGCTTTAGAAACCGTGCAAGATCCCGGCAACCTCGGTACGATGATCCGCGCTGCTGCTGCTGCTGGAGCATCGGGGTTGTGGGTAAGTGCAGATAGTGTAGATTTAGACAGTCCCAAAGTTCTCCGGGCTTCAGCAGGGCAATGGTTTCGCCTACCAACAGCCGTAACCGAAGATTTAAAAGCTACAGTTCAACAAAGTCAGCAGGCAGGAATGCAGGTAGTGGCAACCTTACCCAGTGCGACTTTAACTTATTGGGAAGTGGATTGGCGCAAACCCAGTTTGATTTTACTGGGAAATGAGGGGGCTGGATTGTCGGCAGATTTAGCAGCGATCGCAGATAAGCAAGTAAGAATTCCTCTGAGTCCTGGGGTGGAATCTTTGAATGTGGCGATCGCAGCTGCTTTAATGTTGTACGAAGCTCGGCGTCAAATGAGTCAAGAGTTAGGGGTTAGTAGTTAAAACTTAGAAGTCATCAATTTTCTTTAGTTTTTGTTATTTCTTCAAGATATTGTTCAATATCAGCAACTGCATCTTCAAGAGCGGCTAAATCAATATTTGTCAATTCTTGATCGAGTTCGACTTCACTGAGACTACTAGTATGCGATTGTAGGATTTCTTCTTCCTCAGTTGAACTTTCTTGTAAGATATCCTCCAACTGTTCAAGGGATTCTTGAAATACGTGATCGGCGCCGTGGCGCTGTTGTGGCTGACTTTGCTCCATAATATTGGCTTGAAAATCCTGATTTACTAAGCTAATTTTGATTGCAATTACTACAAATTTAAATTTTGCACTTATAACATCATAGTTGTGTATTCTTGATCCTCAACATTACCTGGGAAACAAAATCAATCATTTGTTTTTCATTAGAAAAATTAAGATTGATTAAATGGTGAATAACTAACCATTTTTAGGTTGTAACACCTGGGTTTTGGATTTGCAAAAATTTGTCTAACATTACACTAGGAATTGGTTTTGGGCGCATTGTCTGTGCATCCACCCAAACCCATAGCGCCTCTGCCGTTACTAACAAATTATCTTGGTTTTGTTTACGAATCTCGTAGCATCGGAAGGCACGAGTCCCGCGCATTTCCTTCAACCAGGTAGTGACTTCTAGGGTATCGCCTGCTACTGCTGGGCGTAAATAGTCAATTTCTACCCGCCGCATGACAAATACGCCACCTACTTGTCGATATACATCCAAAGTTAAGCCCAGGTATTCTGAATGCTCGATGGCTGCTTGTTCTAGATAATTTTGGTAGACAGCGTTATTTACATGCCCAAGGGCGTCCATCTCATAGTGTCGGACGCGTAGCAAAGTTTTGAACGGTAGCATAGTTTAGTTGGTAGTGCGGCGCTGTTTTTTACTCTATATTAAGTTTTTCTATTTCAGTGCCTTTACTACCTCATGCGTAGGCATTGCCTGTTCGCGTTCAGGGCTAGTAGTAATTTTTAATGGCTCAACCACCTTGATTTTATATGGCTCTGCGCTCTTGAGGGGCACACCACTGAGCTATTAGTTCAATTCGTGCTTGCTGGATTAATTCCAAAACTTGTGATTGATTACAACCATAGGTAGATGCTAACAATTCCTCACCTTGTTTTTTTGCATCGTCGGCTGATGCACCAAAGGTCATGATTTCTTCGTCTTGATTGGCTGTAATTCTCTCAACTGAAATGATACAGATATATTTCGGTTCATTATGTCTTATTTGCTGCACCATTATTTACCTACCTTTTTACTGTTAATTGTGTCTATTTTCAAGTCTAGATAAATCACGAGTAAAAGTGAAACATCGTCAAGTTTTAAGTAGTTTTGATTTGAAAACACTAACTTTTATACCTAATTAAGACAACGTTAAGAATTTTCTCAAAATCGCCAAATTTTCGAGTGTAAACAGTTACGTATGGGAAAATTAATTTAAGCATCAACAAATATCTTTTTGTAAATTTTTGTTCGTTTTTTAGATTTCAGTAATGCCTAGCAGCTTACATGCATTGGCACTCGCTGCATGAATGAATTTAAATCTCTGTAGGTTAATCTCTGGGATTCAGTAAATAAAGGCTGATCCCTCTAAAGATTAACTTTTATTTACTCAATACAGGCTTAATGGATTGAGTCAGCGCAAGTTTAATAAAAATTGGAGGTTATAAAATGGCAATTCGGAATAACTTATTTAGCAATTTTTGGCAAAAAGTACAAAAAGATTCAGTTAGTTGGGGATCATTAGCTCTTTGGATCAGTGCATTAGTTGTTATGTTAGTAATGCTTACCATGTTTTCTAACGCTTAATCTTAGCAAGTTGATTCTAGTTCCTGGGCAACAGCCTGGGAACTAACATAGGGTAGACTTTCATCCCCAGAAGACTCAAATTATGAACTGGAAACTTCTGGTAACATCTGTGGTGCTAGCTACTACTAGCTTTGTTACCCCTGTTAAATCTCAAGAACCTACAACCAACACTCCAGCAAAATCGAATCAAGTTTTGAATGCTTGTATCCAAAATCAAGCAGAAACTTTACCAAATCCCTTTACTGATGTGCCATCAGACCATTGGGCTTTTAAAGCAGTTATAACTATGCACTACTGCGGCGCATTCCGCAAAGCTACGCCACCAGCTTTATTTCAAAAATTGCAACCAACAAATAGCCAGCAGCAACCGCAGAAAGAACCGCAGTTTCAAAAATAGGGTGTTGCTGGATAAAGATATAAAAGTTTGAGTAGCAAAAAGCCGCCGATTCAAATTTCGATGGACGTTGAGATGAAGAGAATTGTGGTAAATGTAAAAAGTTTACTATTCGGTATCTAATGGTATTTTTGCCTTTTGAAACACCTGCTCAACAGTAAATTCCAATCCCTTAAATAAAGAATCTTTGAGTAATTCTTCTCCCATATAAGTTTGTGGTGCTGCATCTGGATAAAAAACAGTAATGCTTCTCGCTTTACTATCTACCACCCACACCCGCAACACCTTAGCATCTAAATAGTCTTTAGCTTTAGCCGCCATTTGTCCAAAGGTTTGTCCGGGCGAAATAATCTCAATTACCAAATCAGGAGGAACAGGACAAGCTTCGTCTTCATCCCAGTTGGCGGGTAAACGTTCATTAGAGATATATAAAATATCTGGAATTGGCATCCAATCTCGCCCCCGACGGGTTAATGCAACAGCCCATTCCGGGCAAACTTCTCCTTTGGCTTCACACGATTGCTCAATCAAATTGAGAAGCACGCGGGTAAGTTTTGCGTGAAAAAATTTTGGTGACATTTTAGGAATTGCTTGACCATCAACAAGTTCATAAGTTACATCTCCCTCACCTGGAGAAAGATTTAAGAACTCTTGCAAGGTTAATTGATTTTTAGCTTGGAGTATCATGGCTCATTAATTCGTAATTCGTAATACTTCGGCTCCCTTCGGCTTCTCTGCGAGACGCTACGCGTTAACGGAGCTTTCGCTTTAGCGATACGCTCAGGGCAAGACGCTCAGTACAAGTTCGTAATTTGTAATTGAAGAACAGAGCAACTAATTATTATTCTGACTCCTGTTAGCGGATAGCTAAGGTTTAGCCCATTATGACTCCTGAATTCTTCACATTCCCCGCAAAACTTGCCGAATGATATCTGATGGCACTTCATCAGTAACTGTTACTACACCAATCTCTGTTGGTAAAACGAACCGCACTTTCCCCGCTTTGACTTTCTTATCTAATTGCAACGCGTCAATAATTGCTTCAATATCTACCCCAGATGGTAACTGAGTCGGTAAACCTGCTTTTTGAATTAAAGCATTTTGACGTTCTGTGTCAACATTTTGCCACAGTCCCAATTCCACAGCAATTTGACCGGCTGCTACCATGCCAATGGCCACTGCTTCACCATGATTTACTAGACGATAACCAGTCAAACTTTCTACTGCATGACCGATAGTATGTCCATAGTTGAGAATCGCCCGCAATCCGCCTTCTTTCTCATCTTTGCTAACAACATCAGCTTTAGCTTGACAAGACCGCACCAATATGGAATGTATCAGGTCAGGTTTTACATAGCGGAGTTGGTCTAGACGTTTACTTGCTTCCAACTGAGCAAACAATTCGGCATCCCAAATTACACCATATTTAATAACTTCTGCCATTCCTGCCCGAAACTCGCGCATAGGAAGAGTTTTTAACACTTCTGGGTCAATCAAAACCAAACGCGGTTGATGGAATGCCCCAATCAAGTTTTTCCCGTGGGGATGATTCACGCCAGTTTTGCCACCAATTGCCGAATCTACCATCGCTAAGAGAGTGGTAGGCACTTGGACAACATTAATACCGCGCAGCCAAGTTGCAGCTGCAAAGCCAGTCATATCGCCAATTACACCTCCGCCCAAAGCCACCATAGTCGAAGAACGTTCTAGGCGGTTTTCTAAGGCGATATCGTAAAGTTTTTGGATGGAATTGAGGGTTTTATAGCGTTCCCCAGGTGGTAGGGTGCAGCTAGCAACTTCAAATCCAGCAGATGTCAGGGATGTAATTGCTCTTTCCCCAAAATGCTTAAAAATCGTCGGATTAGAAACCAGCAATACCTTCTTGCCTAGCTTCAGACTGGCCATCTGCTGACCCAGTTGATCTAAACTCGAAGGTGCAATCGCAATCTCATAAGACTGCTCTGGTAAATTCACATTAATTACAGAAGTCATTGCCTAACCCCTAACAAGCGCCCGTGGGCTGTATTCTATCGCAATCTGGGGATTGGGGATTGGCGACTGAAGATTAGGGAAAAGTTTTCCAATGCCCAATGCCCAACAACTAATGATTCAATAGATTTAGAAAGTATTGTGGAGAAACATAAATGTTTGCAATTGTAGCTTACATCGGCTTTTTAGCTTTGTTCTTTGGTTTGGCTGTCGGTCTGCTGTTCGGTTTGCGGACTGCCAAAATAATTTAACCAAGAGATACATTCAACGTATCAACCGATGATTGAAGGACGGGCATTCTGTCTGTCCCTCAATTCATAACAAGTTTCGCTTCAAAGTAGTCGAACGATCGCTCAATCGATTAGTTTGTTGTCCCACTAAAACACTCACTAGTACGATCGCTCCTCCACTCAGTTGAATTGGTGTTAGTGTTTGATGTAACACCAGAAATCCCATCAGTGTTGCAACTACCGGACTCATCAATCCCAAGGAAGAAACAGCAGTTGCTTTTAATCGTTCAATTCCCCGAAACCAAAGCATATAAGCTAACCCAGTTCCCACCACACCCAAATAGACAAATCCCAATAGGTTTGTCGCACTCAGGTTAGTCAACGGTTTTTCAACAACTAGGGCAATAGGTAAAAGAATCATCCCGCCGATCGCCAATTGCCATGCCGTAAACACCAGCAGAGAAACTGGACGTTTCCAGCGTTTGGTTAATGTAGTTCCTAAGCCCATTGTTACTGCTCCTGCGATCGCAGCGACAATTCCGATCCAATCAAGACGAGCCGTTGGACTGAGAACCAATAAACCAACGCCAATAAATCCGGTAATGGCAGCGATAATCGCTCGTTTTGATGGTTTATCGCCCAGTAATAGCCACGAAAATATCACTACTAACAACGGTTGAATTGCTCCGGCTGTTGCTGCTACTCCACCGGGAAGACGATAGGCTGCCACAAACAGTAAAGCTTGGAAAATACCAATATTCAACCCTCCCAGCAGCAAAATGCGCCACCACCAAATCCCTTTGGGGAGTTGTCGCAAACTTGCGGTTAAAAAAATACCAATGGGTAGCGATCGCAAAGCTGCAACTAACAACGGATGATTCGGTGGCAAAAGTTCGGTTGCCACAATGTATGTAGTTCCCCAGATTGCTGGTGCTAAAGCTGTCAGCCAAATATCAAACCTTCCGGCAGTCTTTATCTTCATAAAATTTATCTCGACATCAAGATACTTGATATCGAGATTTTAGCATTTATCTTGATGTTAAGATATTTGATATCAAGAAACTTGCATCAGCAATCAGCGCAATGGCTTCCGATTCAGTCGATATGATTTTGGCGCAATGGCAACGTGAGCGTCCTGATTTGGACGTATCGCCAATGGGAGTAATTGGGCGGATGGGACGGGTAGCCAAGCATTTTGAACACGCAATCCAAGAGACGTTTTCTCAGTTTGGTCTGAATCTTGGGGAATTTGATGTGTTAGCTACCTTACGTCGCTCTGGTGCTCCTTACCAGCTATCACCAACCGCTTTGTTTAACACTTTGATGGTTTCATCCGGCACAATGACCCATCGCGTTGACCAACTGGAGAAAGCTGGGTTGGTACAAAGAATTCCTGATCCGAGCGATCGGCGCGGTACTTTAATTACATTGACAGAAGAAGGTTTCAACTTAATTGAGAAAGCCGTAGAAGCTCATGTTGCCAATGAGCATCGCATCCTCAATGTTTTGGAGCAGTCAGAGCGGGAATTACTTATTGTGCTGTTAAGAAAGCTCTTGACTTCATTTGAAGGAGAATAGCGGCTACCTTTTTCAAGAAGGGCATAACAAAAAACATTTAGTCTGGATCTAAATCCTTGACTAAATGTTTTTCACGAAATCAAATATTTATCCTACAATAGCGGGACTTGCTACTTTCTCCTGCCTTTGGGAAGGCGGACGCATTCCCAAACCAAGTAAATTCAGCATTTCTCGATCGCTATCGTAATCTGGACAGGGAGTTGTCACCGTCAACATTTTGTTGTCGTCGCTAGAAAAGATAGAATTGGCTCCTGCCATAAAGCAGAAAGCTTGTTCAACTTGAGAAAGTCTAGCCCTACCGGCACTCAGACGCACATCAGAAGCTGGCATTAAAATTCTGGCTGTGGCAATCATCCGCACAATATCCCAAATGGGGACATCAGGCTGATCTTCTAAGGGTGTACCCGGTACTTGGGAGAGAATATTAATTGGCACAGACTCTGGATGCGGATGTAAGTTTGCCAGAGTTTGTAACATCCCAACCCGGTCATCGACAGTTTCGCCCAAACCCAGGATACCGCCGGAACATACGGTAACATTTGTCTGACGGACATTCTCGATTGTGTTCAAGCGATCGCTATAAGTTCTCGTGGTAATAATTGTGCTGTAATATTCCTGCGAGGTATCTAAGTTATGGTTGTAGGCGTAAAGTCCCGCTTCTTCTAATTTCTTGGCCTGATTTGCCGTCAACATACCCAGAGTGCAGCACACTTCTAAACCCATTGCGGTTACATCCTTGACCATTTCCAGGACTTCCTCAAATTGTGAGTTATCCCGCACTTCGCGCCAAGCAGCACCCATGCAGATGCGACTAACACCAGTTTCTTTCGCTTTCTGAGCGATGTTAACTACCGTTTCCTTTTCTAGGAGTGCTTCCGCCTTTACCTCTGTTTTATAGCGGGAAGATTGGGCACAGTAGCTGCAATCTTCTGGACAACCTCCCGTTTTAATAGATATAAGCTTACAAACTTGTATTTTTGTTGGGTCATGATATTGGCGATGCACGCTAGCAGCTTGATAAATCAGCTCTAGCAATGGCGTGTTGTATATCGTCCGAATTTCTAATTCCTGCCAATCGTAGCGTATTCCCACCACATCACTATCCTTCTTGTAGACTGGGTTAAATCTTGAGCTGTCTTTTGGTTGAATTTCCTGCGGTACAGCGTTTGGGCAAAGCGATTTCATCGAAGTTATGCCGCGTACTGTGCTTTATCACCCATTGGCTCTCAATCCTTCCGCTCTAGATATTAGACATCAGCTTATCAAGATTTTGGATGAATGGCAGATTATCAGCATAAATACTTACCCTATCATTGGACATTGGGCAGTTGTACTGATAATGAGACAGTTAATCTTATTGCTGCTGCTAAAGCGTAGGTATGAGAGAATTTATAAAATTTAGAGAATGTGCTGGGAAGATATACCGTCGATTATGATATCAGAACTGCCACTAATTACAAGCGATCGCCTATTATTACGAGCTGCAACTCATGAAGATATACCCCAAATTCTCAAATACTTCATTTCTAACAAAACTTATCTCACTCCATTTTATCCTCTTTGGGCTGATGGGTTTTTCACTGAAGAATATTGGCAGTATCAGATAGAGAATATTTTTCTAGAATTTATTAATGGGCAATCATTAAAACTATTTATTTTTACTAAAAAAAATCCCACTATAATTATTGGAACGATTAATTTTAGTAATTTTGTCAGAGGAGCCGCTCATTTTTGCTACGTGGGTTATAGCCTTGCTGAAAATCAACAAGGTAAAGGATATATGACAGAAGGGCTAAAAGTCGCAACTCAGCATCTCTTTCAAGAGTTAAATTTTCACCGAGTTATGGCTAATTATATGCCTCATAATCGGCGCAGTGGTAATGTCCTCAAAAGTCTAGGTTTTGTCATTGAAGGATATGCTAGAGACTATTTATTAATTAATGGACAATGGGAAGATCATATTATGACAAGTCTCACAAATCCTAATTGGCAAGCACCTAAATTTTAAAGTAATTCATAATTGAATTATTATGGTTATAAATTCCAAAATAATTCTAGATCATAATGTTTTCCAATTTACCTAGTGATTCACCAAAAATTACGAATTACGTTAGCGCAGCGTTAGCGAGTCTTCGAGCGTCATTACGAATTACGAATTACGAAGACTGGCGGATTTGCTCCAAACTTCGGTTGAGCCAGTCTTCATACCAATCATAAAAACTCAAAGGCTGCTCCTGTCCGCTATCTGGATGGAAATCATCAGGGTCGGTGTCATGGAAAGCATGACAAAAATTCAAAGAAGCAGGATATATTCCATTATCATTAGTACGATCATCTATCCAAATTTTTCCTGGCTGCTCTCCAGTAATGACTAACATCGCATAAATTCCACAACCATAATTTGTAATAGTGAGAGTACCCTGGATAAACTTATCATCGAAATAGTCATCATTGTTGGTAACAGAACCCGTATTATTCGTTACAATCAAAGCCAAATCATTCCATGCTTCTGTTAAAGGAAATGGTTTAGAGAGAATTTTGTAGTTTTCTTGGTATAGTTTTTCTGAGATCACATCTTCAGATTTAATTCCCGACAGTCCAGATAAACCGTATCCTGGCCCTGCACCACCATTACCAACTTCTAAGAGAAAGTTTCGATATTCACTTGGTAGCGTAATATTATATCTAGTTTCAAACGCTTGAATATCTTTGTTACTCAAGCAAGGTTTGAATTGATATTGGTGTGATTCTGAGCCAAAAACCTCAAATGTAGCGTCTAAAATAGCTAATTGAGTTAACTTTTTCTTTAATTGCAAAACTTTATCCATTATGCGCTCTAAATTTTAATGGTGACGCTGCGATATTTTAGATATGGGCCGCTTTTTGCGTCTATGCTGATGCTGAAGCCAGAGGTAGTATTAAGAGAAGAATGAATTAAGCTTTGCTCGTAATGACTCTGGCTGAAACTCCAAACTACAAAAATTCTAACAATCCTTTTCTCTCCCTCAACTACGAAAGCGCCTTGGAATCTCTAGGCGATGACTATTACGACGAGGTTGCAGCAGAAGAATTTCCCCAACACCTCCTGCGTTGGCGTAACGATGCACTACTACCCCGCTTGGGTTTAGACCCTCAAGTAGTCAAAGATGAAGATTTTATCACAGCCTTTGGCAAATTTCAGGGGCGTAAACCCTTGTTGGCATTACGTTACCACGGCTATCAATTTGGTGAATATAACAGACAGTTAGGTGATGGCAGAGGCTTCCTCTACGGGCAAGTGCGCGCCACTGATGGCGAATTGTACGATTTTGGCACGAAAGGTTCTGGGAGAACGCCTTACTCCCGTGGTGGCGATGGTATGCTGACGCTCAAAGGTGGGGTGCGGGAAGTTCTGGCTGCGGAAGCACTACACCACTTGGGTGTACGTACCTCGCGCTGTCTGACCATGATTGAAACAGGTTTACCCCTCTGGCGGGGAGATGAACCTTCGCCTACTCGCTCATGTGTGATGATTAGAATGAGCAGTTCTCATATTCGGTTTGGCACTTTTGAGCGACTGCATTTTTTCCAGCGTCCAGATTTAACTAAGAAGTTATTAGACCACGTAATTGAGCAGTATTATCGACATTTAAGTGCCGAACAAAATAAATATGCCTTGTTTTACGCCGAATTAGTGAAACGAGTTGCAGAATTAGTAGCGCAGTGGATGGCGGCTGGCTTTTGTCATGCAGTCCTAAATACTGACAATATGTCAATTACGGGAGAGAGTTTTGACTATGGCCCTTACGCGTTTATCCCAACTTATAACCCATCCTTTATAGCTGCATATTTTGACTATTATGGACGCTACTGTTACGGTAATCAACCAAGTGTTTGTAAGTTGAATTTACAAATGCTCCAGGAACCTTTAAAGGCGATTATCGATAAAGAGGAAATGGAAGCTGGATTAGCAATGTTTGATGAGTATTATCAACCTGAATACAGCTCTTTGATGTTGAAAAAGTTAGGTTTTGAGGATTTGCCACATCCACAAGCTGAGGAACTGTTAAATCTAACGGTTGAATTTTTGAAAGATAGCCAAGTTGGTTATCACCAATTTTTTTATGAGATGGCTCGGACTTTTTCATCGAAATGGCGAGATGAACCAGGTTTTGTGATGAATAGTTCAGATATTGTGCCAGTACCGGGTGCGTCAGGAATTTTTGATGATTGGTGCATACTGTATCATAAAATTTTGAATGATTTGGAGAGCGATCGCATTGATGTAATTGCTCAAACTCTAACTGTTCATAATCCGAAAACTGCATTATTAAGACCTGTAATTGAATCTATTTGGGAACCAATTGCTCAGGAAGATAATTGGCAACCTTTTTATGATTTAGTTCAGCAAATTCAGTCTAAAAAATAGTAAAGTTACAGCGATTTTCTTTTTCAGACCGACAGATGATTTAGCTTAAATCTGCTGTAATTGACACGACGAATAACCTAATAAGAGACGTTGGAATTCAACGTCTCTATAAACCAATACGGTTTAGTTAATGATAATTGTAGGTTGGGTTAAACGAAGTGAAACGCAACATTTCCGGGAGTTTGTTGGGTTTCGTTCCTCAACCCAACCTACGCAGTTTA